>JBEBSN010000049.1:0-20231 GCA_040394295.1 Microbacterium sp. | reverse complement strand
CGGCTGGTAGCCCGCGCATCGCCGAATCCACATTGAATCTGCTGCGGTCGCTGATCCGCGGCGAGTGGGATGCCGTAGACGCTGCCCCTGCCTCAGACGCTGCGGCCGCTTCCGGGCTGGTCTCCGCCTATGCACAGTTTCATCTGGAGCGCGGCATCCGCTCGCTGGCCCATATCGCTTCTTCGTCCAGCGCAGAGCAGTCCCGAGAGGGGATCCATTGACTCCGAAGCCCTATACGCACAAGGACGCTGTGGCGTACCGCCCGCTGGATTGGACCGGCCAGCAGCCACCGGCATTCCGTGCCGTGCCGGAACACGTCGCCATCGTCATGGATGGCAACGGGCGGTGGGCGAACAAACGCGGCCTCAACCGCATCGAGGGACATAAGGCGGGCGAAGAGGTTCTACTGGACGTCGTCGCCGGTGCGATCCAGGCGGGTGTGAAGCACCTGTCGGTCTACGCGTTCTCGACGGAGAACTGGGCGCGTTCGCCTGAAGAGGTGCGCTTTCTCATGGGCTACAACCGCGACGTATTGCACCGTCGACGCGACCAGCTCAACGAGTGGGGCGTGCGGATTCGATGGGCGGGCCGCAAACCGCGGCTGTGGGGATCGGTCATCAAGGAGCTGCAGTACGCGGAGAAGCTCACCGCGGGCAACGACGTTCTCACGCTGACGATGTGCGTCAATTACGGCGGGCGCGTCGAACTCGTCGATGCGATGCGGTCACTGGCCGCTGATGTCGCGGCGGGCAAGGTCAAGCCGAAAGCGATCACCGAGAAGATGATCCGTCGCAACCTGTACGTACCGGAGATGCCCGACGTCGACCTGTTCCTGCGCAGCTCGGGTGAACAGCGCACCTCCAACTTCCTGCTGTGGCAGTCGGCGTACGCCGAGATGGTTTTCCTCGACACACTGTGGCCGGACTTCTCCCGCGAGGAGCTGTGGCGTTCGATCGAGATCTACCTGTCCCGAGATCGCCGCTTCGGCGGCGCGGTGGATGCACCGGGAGGGGCGTCCTGAGGCGTGGGGGCGTTCATACCCAGCCACCGCTCCGTCTCGCGCGGATGCCGCAGACGGACGATCGTCAGGTGCGGGAACTGCTCGCCCTTGTCCGGCATCCGCTCTGCCCAGAAGCGGCGTGTCTTCTTCTGCCATCTGAGGATGTCATCGTCGTGTTCTTTGGAGAACCATTTCCACAGCGGCGCCTCGACGTTGCCGTTGTACATCTTCGTGCGCAGGATGCTGCGGCTGAGCGTCCGACGGATCAGCCGAGTTCGCACCACCGCCCAGGGATAGTCGAGCCAGATCGCGAGCTGTGCTCGCGGGGTCATGATCTCGTCGGTGCCCTTGCTGGTGTACTGCCACTCCGTGACCCAGCGAGAGCTTGTGGCGAATGCGCGCACGTCATCGAGGAACTCTGGCCGCGGAACCCAGTTGGGGCCGTGATGCAGGGCATCGATCTCATGATGCACCAGGTTCCACCGCGACGCGACGCGGCGCGCGAGGGTCGTCTTGCCCGAACCGGTGACGCCGGCGATCAGCACGCGCTGCGGTTGAAGCGGCAGCGGATCGTCGGCGGAAAGCACTCGAAGATGCTATCAACGGAATATTCGGGTCTGTCACATCGTTCACCATCACGTGAGCGAACCTATTTCCATTGACATCTGGTCCGACATCGCCTGCCCCTGGTGCTACATCGGCAAGCGTAACCTTGAGAAGGGCCTCGAAGCCGTCGCCGGCGATGATGACGCGCCCGAGGTCTCCGTGACCTTTCATTCGTTCGAGCTTTCGCCTGACACGCCTGTCGACTTCGACGGCGATGAGATCGACTTTCTGGCCGGACACAAGGGGATGCCCCGCGAGCAGGTCGTGCAGATGCTCGACAACGTGACGAACGTCGCGAAGAACGCCGGTCTGGACTACCGCTTCGACCTGCTCAAGCACACCAACACGGTCAAGGCGCATGAGCTGCTCCACCATGCGAAGGCGAACGGCGTTCAGCACGCGATGGAAGAGCGCCTGATGTCTGCCTACTTCATCGAGGGCAAGCATGTCGGGCGTGTGAACGACCTCGTGGAGCTTGCAGTCGAGGTCGGTCTCGACGCCGACGAGACTCGCGCTGCGCTCGAAGGCTCGCGACACCTGCCTGCAGTCCGTCAGGATCAGGAGCAGGCCCGTGCCTACGGCATCCAGGGCGTGCCGTTCTTCGTCATCGACGGGCAGTACGGCATCTCAGGCGCTCAGCCGCCTGAGGCGTTCGAGAACGTGCTGCGTGACCTCTGGTCCAAGCGCGGTGCGACTGAAGATCAGGCCGCGGCCGTCTAACGGGCGAGGGCGGCCTCGATCGCCTCTACGATCTCGGGTGCGTCGGGCGTCTGCTTGGGGCGGAACCGGCGCACCTGCCCGTCCGGGAGCACCAGGAACTTCTCGAAGTTCCACTCCACACGACCGGCCTTGCCCGCCGCATCCGGCGTCGCCTTCAGCTCCTTGTAGAGCTCGGTGGCATTTCGACCGTTGACCTTCACTTTGTCATTTATCGGAAAGCTGACGCCATATGTCGTCGAGCAGAACTCTTGGATCTGCTCGAGCGAGCCCGGCTCTTGGCCCATGAACTGGTTGCACGGAAATCCGACGACGCTGAAGCCGCGGTCGCCGTACTTGCGCTGCAGCTCTTCCAATTGCGCGTACTGCGGCGTCAGCCCGCATCTGGAAGCGACGTTGACGACCAAGACGACATCGGCGCCGAGATCATCGAGGGTCTTCTCACTGCCCTGAGCGTCCGTGAACGGGATCTGACGAAGGTGGGAATCAGCCATATCCACACCCTATGCCGCGCGGCACCCGCCGGGGGCCGCGAAGGTGGGAGAATGGGGAGGATATGACCACCGCTACAGCTCCCGCCCGCGCGCTGCGCATCGGCCCGATCGATCTCGACGTGCCGGTCGTCCTCGCCCCCATGGCGGGCATCACCAATACGGCTTTTCGGCGTCTGTGCCGCGAGTACGGCGCTGGCCTCTACGTCAGCGAGATGATCACCTCGCGCGCCCTCGTCGAACGCAACGACACGACGATGCGACTCATCCGCCATCATGAGAGCGAGACGCCGCGTTCGATCCAGCTCTACGGCGTCGACCCCAAGACGATCGCGGAGGCTGTGCGCATCATCGTCGCTGAGGATCATGCCGACCACATCGATCTGAACTTCGGATGCCCAGTGCCGAAGGTCACGCGCAAGGGCGGGGGAGCAGCGCTTCCTTGGAAGACGTCCCTTTTCGCTGAGATCGTCGAGCAGGCGGTGAAGGCGGCGGGTCCGCTTCCTCTGACAGTGAAGATGCGCAAGGGTATCGATCCCGATCATCTGACATTCCTCGATGCGGGGCGCGCCGCGGAGGATGCCGGTGCTGCAGCCATCGCGCTGCACGCGCGCACAGCGAGCGAGTTCTACTCCGGTCACGCCGATTGGAACGCGATCGGTGAACTCAAACAAGCCGTCACGAGTGTTCCCGTCCTGGGAAACGGTGACATCTGGTCGGCAGAGGATGCCGTGCAGATGATGGTTGAGACGGACTGCGACGGTGTCGTCGTGGGGCGTGGCTGCCTTGGCCGTCCTTGGCTGTTCGGTGAACTTGCTGCGGCATTCGGACGCGAGCATACTCCGGTCGATGCGACGCTCGGCTTCGTCGCCGAGGCATTCCGCCGTCACGCAGAGCTGCTCGTGGAGTTCCTCGGTGATGAAGATCACGGATGCCGCGACATCCGCAAGCACGTCGCCTGGTATTTCAAGGGGTATCCGGTCGGCGGTGACGTGCGCACTGGGCTTGCCACCGCGCAGAGCCTCGCGCACATCGATGATCTTCTCGGTCAGCTCGACTACGACGCGCCGTACCCTGGCGCCGATGCCGAAGGGCAGCGCGGTCGGGCCGGGCGGCCGAAACGGCCGGCGTTGCCGGACAAGTGGTTGGAATCTCGTGATGTCGCCGCAGATGCCGGTGAGATGCTGCGTGGAGCGGAGATCGAGAACAGTGGTGGGTAGTGGTTATGATCTCCGCGATGCCGAGCGCTACTTCGCAGAGACACACCGCTCTGAGCGTGATGACTTCTCGCGTGATCGTGCCCGCGTTCTGCATTCAGCGGCCCTTCGTCGGCTTGCCGCGAAAACGCAGGTCCTGAGCCCCGCGAGCACCGCCGACTTCGCTCGCAACCGTTTGACGCATTCGCTTGAAGTCGCCCAGGTGGGTCGCGAGCTGGCCGTCACACTCGGCGTCTCCGCCGACGTCGTCGACACCGCCTGTCTCAGCCACGACCTCGGTCATCCGCCGTTCGGCCACAACGGTGAGCGCGCGCTCAACGAATGGGCTGAGAACATCGGCGGCTTCGAGGGCAACGCGCAGTCGTTGCGCATTCTCACGCGCCTCGAGGCGAAGGCGATCGATGACGCGGGCCATTCGGTCGGTCTCAACCTCACCAGGGCGAGCCTCGACGCCACCTGCAAGTATCCCTGGACGGTGGACAATCCCGTCCCCGACCCCGGCGGTCGCTTGAAGTTCGGCGTCTATCCCGAGGACGAAGCAGTGTTCCGCTGGATGCGGGAGGGCGCGCCTGGGCGTTTGCGCTGCATTGAGGCGGAGATCATGGACCTTTCCGATGACATCGGATACTCGGTGCACGACTTCGAAGACGCGATCGTCAACGGATACCTCGATGTCGCACAGCTTTCTGACCCGGCCGAGCACGAAGCGCTTCTCGGCCGCATCCAACTCTGGGTGGGCTACGACTTCTCCCGCGAAGAACTGGCTGACGCGCTCTACCGGTTGACGTGCCAGCCGATGTGGCTGCGATCCTTCGACCGATCACGTCGGGATCTCGCACGTCTGAAGAACCTGACCAGCGACCTCATCGGACGATTCGCCAGAGCTGCGGTCTCGGCCACCAGAGACGCGTACGGTGAGGCTCCTCTCGCACGCTACAACGCACACGTCGTCGTGCCGCGCGTGGTCGAGGTCGAGATCGCCGTCCTCAAAGGCATCATGGGCCAGGCGATCGTCACGATTGACGCGCGCAAAGGGGTCTATAAGGAACAGCGACGCGTGTTGAAGCGGCTTGCCGACGCGCTGTGGTCGACGGACGCGCTCTGGATCTCTGGCGCAGACGTGTTGGAGCCGGCGTTCGCGGCGGATTTCCTCGATGCGACCTCTGATGCCGAGCGGGCAAGAGTCGTGGTCGACCAGATCGCCAGCCTCACCGATCAGACGGCCCTCGACTGGCACGGCCGCCTGGTCGGCGACATCGATCCCGCGGAAGTCGGAATCTGGAGCCCCCGCCACACCGGTGCCGGATCGCGTGCGCATGCGCCCGGTCGTGTGGTCGGCGAAGGAGCCCGCTGATGCCCAGAATTCGGCAGGCAGACGTCGACGAGGTCAAATCTCGGACGAACATCGGTGACATCATCGGAGAGCGCGTATCGCTGAAATCTGCCGGTGTCGGCTCGCTTAAGGGCCTGTGTCCGTTCCACGACGAGAAGAGCCCCAGCTTTCACGTCAGACCTCAGGTCGGCTTCTATCACTGCTTCGGCTGCGGCGAATCGGGCGACGTCTACTCTTTCCTGCGTGCGATGGACCATGTGAGTTTCACCGAGGCTGTAGAGCGTCTGGCCGGTCGCATCGGGTACGCGCTGCACTATGAAGACGGCGGAGCGGCACCGGAGACCAGCGGACGAAGTCGGCTATACGCGGCGAACACGGCTGCTGCAGAGTTTTTCCGGGCTCAGTTGCTGACGGCAGAGGCAGAGACCGGACGACGCTTCCTGGGCGAGCGCGGGTTCGACGCGGGCGCTGCAGCCCACTTCGGCGTCGGCTACGCACCGCGCGGGTGGGAGAACATGATGAAGGCCCTCACCGCGCAGGGCTTCACACGTGACGAGCTGCTGGCTGCGGGGCTGGTCTCGCAGGGGCAACGCGGCGTGTACGACCGCTTCCGCGGGCGCCTGGTCTGGCCGATCCGCGATGTCACAGGACAGACGATCGGTTTCGGCGCTCGAAAGCTGTTCGACGACGATCAGGGTCCGAAGTACCTGAACACCCCTGAGACGATCATCTACAAGAAGGCGCAGGTTCTCTACGGTCTCGACCTCGCCAAGCGTGACATCTCCCGCGGGGACCCGCGTCGTGTCGTGGTCGTCGAAGGCTACACGGATGTCATGGCATGTCATCTCGCCGGTCTCACCACCGCGATTGCGACCTGCGGCACGGCATTCGGCTCCGATCACATCAAGGTGTTGCGTCGTGTGATGGGTGATGACTCAGGTGCGGGTGAGGTCGTTTTCACCTTCGATGGCGATGAAGCGGGGCAGAAGGCCGCACTTCGGGCATTCACAGAGGACGACCGCTTCAACGCCCAGACCTTCGTGGCCGTCGCTCCGAACGGTCTTGACCCGTGCGATCTGCGACTGCAGCGCGGTGACGCAGCCGTCCGCGGCCTCATGGACGCCAAGGTTCCGATGTTCGAGTTCGCCATCGACCGCAAGCTCAGCGGTTTCGACCTCGCCACGGTCGAGGGCCAGGTCGGCGCGCTGCGTGCGGCAGCCCCGATCGTGGCGGAGATCCGCGACCAGCTGTTGCGGCCGGGATATGAGCGCGTTCTCGCTCGCCGTCTCGGCATGGACCCCACGGATGTGCGTGCAGAGGTCGAGCGTGCCGCGCGCGGCGCCAGTGCCCTGCCCGCACGTCGCGAGCCGGAGACCACCATGAGCAATGAGCTGAAAGCTCCCGCACTCGCTCCGGTGACGGCGGCGAGCCTGCCTCGGACAGCCGACGTCGCGATGGAGCGGGGTGCGCTGATGGGCGTACTGCAATACGGTCATCAGATCGATCAGGCGATGCTCGCGCGGGCCTTGGAAGTTCCGTTCCGGCATCCGGCGCTCGAAGCGGTTCGTGAGGCAGTCGCGGCCGTTCCAGATCGCACCAGGGTCGGCTGGGCAATGGATGCGGTCAACGCTGTGCGCGAGCCGTACAGGTCTCTGGCCGGCGAGTTGTTGATGTCGCCGTTTCCCGCGCGGGATGAGGCGGGTGCGGTCGCATCCACCGCAGATCTCATGCGCCGCATGATTCTGCGCCATCTCGACCGCGAGAAGAACGAGATGCTCGGCGCGGTGCAGCGGGTGCCGGCGGAGTCGGACGGTGGGCGCGCACTGCGCATGCGACTGCGTGATATCGACGTCGAGCGTCAGCGTTTCGCCGAGTCGTAACCGGCGCCGCATCGTGCGTCGGGGGAGGATGGGAGATATGTCTCGAAAGTCCCCATCCTCGTACGCGATCGATTGTTCCGATCTGGTCATCGATCGCATCGGGCACGGCGCACCCACCCGCGCGGTCGACGGAGTGACCTTCGCGTTGCTTCCCGGGGAGCTGATCTGTGTGGCTGGACCGACCGGCTCGGGCAAGTCGACGCTCGTGGCCGCACTGGCTGGATCGACTGATCCCTCCGTCCGAATCGCCGGTGGGCGAGCCGAGGTCTGCGGAGTCAACGTCCGCAAGCCCGGGCGGCGGCATCGGGAGCTCACCTACCTCACCGGGTACATTCCGCAGGGTGCGGGCGCAGATCTACCGCCGACGCTCACTGTGTCCGAGGTGATCGCCGAACCGATTCTGATCCGAGAGAAGCGTGTCAACGCGAAGGCGCTGTCGATTCGTATCGCCACTTTGCTGGACGAGTTGCATCTCCCGCTGGGCGCGGCCGCGAAGTTCCCCTATGAACTCAGTGCGGGTATGCGTCAGCGCGTCGCGATCGCTCGAGCGTTCGTGCTGGAGCCGCGGGTGCTCATCGCGGATGAGCCGCTCGCGAACCTCGATCTCGAGGTGCGACCGGTGATCTTCGACGCAATCACCAGGAGGCGCAAGGAGTCCGACATGGGCGCTCTGCTCGTTACGAACGACGCCGCTTTCATCCGCGAGCTCAACGCCGAGACCCTGATGCTGCGCTCTGGTCATGTCGTCGCTCGGGGCGTGGGAAAAGACCTGCTCTGGGTGCCGAATGCCGAATCCGATTCGGGCGGGAGCTGAGCCTGGGACCGACACGCCCGAGCGCGTCGGTGGATGTCTCGCACCCCGCAGGAGTTTGCTAGGATTGTGGAGTTGCCTCGGCGACAAAGCCTGATCCCCGATAGCTCAATTGGCAGAGCAGCCGGCTGTTAACCGGCAGGTTGTTGGTTCGAGTCCAACTCGGGGAGCGACAGCAGAAGAGGCCTCACCAGTATGGTGGGGCCTCTTCTGGTTACAGACCGTGATGAGCGCGGCGCCGCCGAGAGTCCTTCCAGGGCATCGTTCGCGGTCTTCCGGCGCGGGTTCACCCCTCCAGGTCGTCGACTCCCGGCGTCCAGCTCACGCCGGGCTTTCCCCATCCGCGTTTCTTCGCGATCTTCTGCACTGTCTTCCAGTCGCCGTCTGACAGGCGGTCGACGTAGAGGATGCCGTCGAGGTGATCGAACTCGTGCTGCATGATGCGCGCGCGCCACCCGTCGACCTCGATTCGCACCTGGGTGCCATCGAGATCGAGCCCGGTGACCATGACCCGATCGGAGCGGCGGAGAGCGAAGCGTTCGCCGGGAAACGACAGGCAGCCTTCGGATTCTTCATCCGGATCGGGGGATCCCGGCTCTGGCGGCGACATCCACAACACCGGATTGATGAGCACGCCTCGCCATGGCTGGTCGTCGTCATCGACATAGGAATAGGTATAGATGCGCAGAGGCACGCCGACCTGCGGGGCGGCGAGTCCCACCCCTGGTGCGGCATCCATCGTCTCGTACATGTCTGCGACAAGGACGCGCACCTCGTCGGTGATCGCGTCGACAGCAGACGCAGGGGAGTGAAGAACGGGATCGCCGATGACGCGAATTGGAAGAACAGCCACGCCACAAGCCTACTGTGAGCGATGCGCCCGGTATTGTTTCAGTGTGAGTGCAGGTGTGTGGATCTCAGCGGCGGATGTCGGCGACCAACTCGCGGGCGCCTTTCAGAACCCCGCACTCTTGCTGGGTATCCCGCTGGCACTGGCGGGCGCGGTCTTCATGTCGCTGGGAGCGCAGTACCAGCATCGAGGCGTCGACAAGGTCGAGAAGCTCAGCGGTGCCGATGGGGCGAGTGGTCTCAGCGGCGCGCAGCTGAAAGGTCTGCTGACGCGGCCGTCGTGGATCATCGGCACGGTGATGCTGGGTCTGGCGATCGTCTGCCAGCTCGCAGCACTGTCCATCGCGCCATTGATCGTCGTCCAACCGCTCGGTGCGATCGCGCTGGTGATGACGACGCTGCTGAACGCTCGCATCTCCGGGCATACCCCCACACGTCAATCGCTGATATCCATCGCGGCGTGCGTTGGCGGTATCTTCATCTTCGTGTTCTTCGCGGCGATCTTCGCGACGGAGCAGGAGATCTCAGATCGTCAGCTCTTCGTCATCCTCGCGATCCTCCTCGTCGTGATCATTCTGCTCGGCGCATGCTGGCTGATCTTGCGCCACCGGATGCGCGCGCTGTTCTACGTCGTTGGGGCCGGAGTGCTCTACGGCTTTGTGGCTACACTCGCGAAGGCCGTCATCGAGCGGGTGAAGGCGGAGGAGTTCGACTGGATCACAGTGGTGTGCGTCATCGCATTGATCGCCGCAGCCGTTGCGGGCGCATACTTCGTGCAGACCGCATACAGTTCAGGACCCCCCGACCTCGTGATCGCAGGACTCACCGTCGTCGACCCGCTGATTGCCGTTCTCATCGGGATGTTGGTGCTGGGAGAAGCAGCCGCAGCACCGCCGTGGGCTCTGGTCATCTTCGGCATCGCGGGGGCGATCGCGGTATGGGGTGTCGTCGGTCTGGCGCGCTACCACCCCCAGGTCCTCAGCGAGAGCCAGGAACTGGGGATCACCAGGGGCAGCAGCGGCGGGACCGGGGCGTCAGAGCCGCAGGCTCCCTCACGCCCCGCCGATCCCGATGCTGATCAGTACGACTGATCGATGAGGTCTTCCGAGACCTCTGATGCCGCAGCCTGATCCACGAAGAAGATCGTGCGCTTGCGGCCCTTGGCGCCTGCCGCCGGAACGTTCGTGTAGCTGGCGCCGGCCAGCGCCAGACCAAGCGCCGACGCCTTGTCGGCCCCGGTGAGCACCAGCCAGACTCGTTTCGATGCGTTGATGACCGGACGTGTCAGCGTGACGCGCTCCGGCGGGGGCTTCGGAGAGTCGCGGACTGCCAGGGCGACCGCATCGGTCTCGGTGACCTCAGGGCGATCAGGGAAGAGCGAGGCGATGTGCCCGTCCGGGCCGACGCCGAGGAAGCACACGGCGAACGACGGCCAAGGCTGCTCGTCATCGCCGAACTTCGCAAGCTCCGCCGCATATTCTGCTGCGGCTTCATCGAGCGTCAACCCGCTGTCGGCTGCGGCGACCTCGTGCACGTTCTCGACAGGAACATCGATGTGATCCAGCAGCGCCTCACGAGACTGCAAGGCATTGCGGTCGGCATCATCGCGCGGGACGAAACGCTCGTCGCCCCACCAGAAATGAACCAACGACCAGTCGACCTTGCCGACCTTCGGGTGGGTGGCGACCGCACGCAGTACTGCAGAACCCATAGAACCGCCGGTCAGCGCGATATGCGCGATCCTGCCGTTCTTCGTGCGTGCGCGTACCCTTGCCAGGAATCGATCCGCCACACGCTCGGCAAGGGAGGCCGGTGTGGCCTCTACGACGACCAGCTTCTCCGCAGACGATGCCTGCATTGTGCTCACGCTCCTGTCTCAGGCGGGCCCAGCTTCTCCCAGCCCTCAGTGATGACTCGACCGTACAGGACGTCGGGATCCAGACGCCTCAGCTCTTCGGCCAAGCATTCGCGCAGGGTGCGCCGTGGCAGATGCAACTCGTGATCGGGCTGGCCGGGCTGCGTGAGTATGGCCACTGTGCTCTCGGGTCGCTCCAGCAGGATGTCTCCGCTTGAACGCGTCAGACGCACCGACTTGATGCCCGCTTCCCAATGCGACTCGTCCTCGAAGTGCCAGCGCACCGGTACATCCAGTGACAACTGCAACCACGCCGCCAGCAGCGCCGTCGACGGCGACGCAGCGGCGCCCAGGACCTCAGCGGATGTCACGGTCTCGTATGGAGGCTGGTCGAGCACTGCCGCCAACTGCTCGCGCCAGTGCGTGAGGCGCGTCCAGGCGAGGTCGGTGTCGCCAGGAGCATGAGTGGCACCCAGCAGGCCCAGCTGTTGGCGTACGTCCGGAGCCGTTGCGGCGTCCGTGATGCGACGCTGAGCGATGCGACCGAGCGGCGATGCCGCGGGGTCGGAAGGAGCATCTTCTGGCCACCACGCGACGACAGGGGCGTCAGGCAGCAGAAGCCCGGTCACGAGGCTCTCCTCGTTGCTCGCGGCATCTCCGTACGCGCGCAACACCACGACCTCGCTCGCGCCAGCGTCGCCGCCCACGCGGATCTGCGCATCGAGGCGGGGATCGCCTTCGCCGGTTGTGAGCACGATCACGCGCATGGGGTGCTCGCGAGAAGCGTCGTTTGCCGCGTCGATCGCTGCTTCTGCCACACCGTTGCGCGCCGAGATGACGAGGGTCAGCACTCGTCCGAGCGCAACAGCACCGCCCTCTTCTCGCATCTTGACCAGCTGCTTCGCGACCTGGCTGACGGTGGTGTCGGGAAGGTCGATGATCATGGTCGTCTCCAAACTCGTCCGTCGCGCGCAAGGAGCGCATCAGCGGATGTCGGCCCCCACGATCCAGGAGCGTACTGCTCGAGCGGCCCGCCCTCTGCGGCCCAGTATCGCTCGACGGGATCGAGGATCTTCCAGCTCAATTCGACTTCCTCGTGCCGAGGGAACAGCGGTGGGTCTCCGAGGAGCACGTCCAGGATCAAGCGCTCGTATGCTTCAGGGCTGGCTTCGGTGAAGGCGTGGCCGTAGCCGAAATCCATGGTCACGTCGCGCACGTTCGTGCCGGCGCCAGGGACCTTCGAACCGAAGCGGATGGTGACCCCTTCGTCCGGCTGTACGCGGATGACGAGCGCGTTCTGACCGAGCTCGGCGGCGTTACCGCGACCGAAGAGATGCTCGGGGGCGCGGTTGAACACGACGGCGATCTCGGTGACTCGGCGTCCCAGGCGCTTGCCGCTGCGCAGATAGAAAGGAACTCCGGCCCAGCGCCGCGTGGCGATCTCGAGCTTGATGGCGGCGTACGTCTCCGTCGTCGACTCCGGATTCATTCCGTCTTCGCTGAGGAAACCCTCGACCTGTTCGCCGCCCTGCCACCCACCGTCGTACTGACCGCGTGCGGTGGCGAGCGAAAGGTCATCCGGGAGGGTGACTGCAGCGAGCACCTTCTCCTTCTCTGCGCGCAGGTGCTCGGCAGAGAGGCTGATGGGCTCTTCCATCGCGGTGAGCGCCATCAGCTGGAGCAGGTGGTTCTGGATGACATCTCGCGCAGCGCCGATGCCGTCGTAGTATCCCGCACGACCGCCGACGCCGATGTCCTCTGCCATCGTGATCTGGACGTGGTCTACGTAGTTGCGGTTCCAGATCGGCTCGTAGAGTTCGTTGGCGAAGCGCAGCGCCAAGATGTTCTGGACCGTCTCCTTGCCGAGGTAATGGTCGATCCGGAAGATCGAATCGGCCGGGAACGCGACCTCGAGCGCTTCGTTGAGCGCGCGTGCCGAATCCAGATCATTTCCGAACGGCTTTTCGATGACGACACGGCGCCACTGGTCGTCACCGCGATCTTCGCCGACGAGCCCGGAATCCTTCAGCTGCTTCGCAACGAGCGGGAATGATTTCGGAGGTATCGACAGGTAGTACGCGTGATTGCCCATGGTGCCACGTTCGACGTCGAGCTTCTCGACCGTCTCACGCAGCTTCTGGAAAGAGTCGGGGTTGTCAAACTCACCGGAGACGAAGCGGATTCCCTGCAGCAACTGCTGCCAGGTCTCCTCGCGAAACTCGGTGCGCGCGTGCTGCTTGACCGCGTCGTAGACGACCTGGGCGAAGTCCTGGTCCTCCCAATCTCGGCGGGCGAACCCTACGAGCGCGAAACCGGGCGGCAGAAGGCCACGGTTGGCCAGGTCATACACCGCCGGCATGAGCTTTTTGCGCGACAGATCGCCGGTCACACCGAAGATCACCAGCGCGCTGGGGCCTGCGATGCGATTGAGGCGACGGTCGTCGGGGTCGCGAAGCGGGTTCTGTCCGCGTGAAACGGGAACGGTCATCGGCGGGGGATTCTCCTACTGACGTCTAAAAGTGACTTCGGACTATTTCTGGGCGGCTTCGAACAACGCGAGGACGTCGGCTGAGTCGTCCGTGATGGTCAACGTGACCACCGGGCGGCCTTGTTCGGCAAGGACCTTCGCATCGCCCGCAGCCTGCGCCGCGATTAGCTGGCCGTATGTGAAGGGGCGATCAGGGATCTCTAGATCGACGTCGGTGCGTTCCAGGATCTGCAGGAACACACCCTGCGCGGGGCCGCCCTTGTGGTACTGACCCGTCGAGTGCAGGAAGCGCGGGCCCCAGCCGAAGGTGGTGGGGCGACCGGAGTCGGCCGCCACCAACTCTCTCAGTCCTTGCAACTGCGGCAGCTCGAGACGGTTGACGTATGCCTGGATCGCCACGTATCCGTCTTCGTCCACGCGCGCCCACAGCGCATCCAGCACCGCCTCGATGTTGCCAGGCTCGGCCAACGCCGAATCGGATGTGCGGACCTCTATCCCGTTCTCGACGAACGCGGGTGCAGACGGCTGGGGACGTGCGTCCAACAGCCCGCGAGTCGCGGTCTTGGCCGATTCGACATCGGGCTGATTGAACGGGTCGATGCCCAGCAGATATCCGGCGATCGCCGTCGCATACTCCCAGACGATGAAATTCGCCCCGAGCGATCCGCTGACGAGGATCTCGCCGTGGTGACGCTCCCGAAGGTGGAACTCGTCGGCATCGTCGACCAGTCGCACGATCTGCAGGTCGGCGGGCACCTCGTCGACTTCGGGGGAGACCGGGAGCAGGACGACGGGCAGGATCCCGGTGCCTTCCTTGCCGGTGGACTCGGCGATGAGCTGCTCGATCCAATCGGGTAGGCCGTTGATATGGGTGCCGTCACTGATCAGGCCCAATTTGTCGCGCCGCGGATTCGTCGCAGCTATGGCTGCGCCGAGTCGGAGTGCCGGGTTGTCCGCCTGATCGACGGCCACCTGCAACAGCGTCGCTTCGGCCTCGTCGAGCAGCTCTGCGATGTCGACTCCCGCAAGCCCTGAGGGCACGAGACCGAAAGCGGTGAGCGCCGAATAACGACCACCCACATTCGGATCCGCATTGAACACGCGGTACCCGTCTGCACGTGCGGCCACGTCAAGCGGCGAACCAGGATCTGTGACGACGACGATGCGCTCGGTGGGTTCGATGCCCAAGTCGCGGAACGCGGCCTCGAAAGTACGCTTCTGCGAATCGGTCTCAACCGTGGAGCCGGACTTGGAGGAGACGACCAGCACGGTCTCCTCCAAGCCTTCATCCAGGGCCGCCAGGACCTGCCCTGGCGCGGTGGAATCGAGGATCGTCAGCGGTACGCCGGCGGTCTGGCTTATGACCTCGGGCGCGAGGGAGGAGCCCCCCATTCCCGCGAGCACTACTCGCGTGACGCCCTTGGCCTTCAATCTCTCGCGAAGTTCGGTGATCTCAGAGACCAACGGACGCGAGATCGAGACTGCTTCCACCCAGCCAAGACGCGTGGCTGCTTCGGCTTCTGCCTCGTCGCCCCACAGCGTCGAATCGAACGCCGTGATCCGCGACGCGATGAGATCGCCCACAAGTGTGGGAACGACTTCATCGATCGCGGCTTTCGCCGCGCCCGTGACATGGATGGAAAAAGTCATCGCTGCGAGTCCAGGGCCTCGGCGACCTGGGTGAGCAGGTCGTGCCACGAATCGATGAACTTCGTGACGCCCTCATCTTCGAGCACCTGAGTGACGTCGGTGAAGTCGATGCCGACTGCTTCGAGCCCAGCGAAGACCTCGCGAGCCTCGTCGTAGCCGCCGGTGATCGTGTCGCCAGTGATGAGTCCGTGATCGAAGGTCGCCTCCAGCGTCTTCTCCGGCATGGTGTTCACGACACCATCCGCGACGAGTTCAGTGACGTACAGAGTGTCTGACAGCGCAGGGTCCTTGACACCCGTGGACGCCCACAACGGACGCTGCAGGTTCGCGCCGGCATCCAGCAGCGCCTTCGCGCGATCGCCTGCGAAGGTCTGTTCGAAAAGCTCGTAAGCCAGTCGAGCGTTGGCCAGACCCGCCTTGCTCTTGAGTGCGAGTGCGGCTTCGGACCCGATGTCGGTGAGGCGCTTGTCGGTTTCCGTGTCGACGCGCGAGACGAAGAACGAGGCGACCGACTGGATGGTCGACAGGTCGATGCCGGCGGCCTTCGCCTTCTCGAGCCCAGCGAGGTACGCGTCAATGACGGCCGCGTAACGCTCAAGGCTGAAGATCAGAGTGACGTTGACGCTGATGCCCGCGCCGATAGCCTCAGTGATCGCGGGAAGGCCAGCCTTGGTCGCGGGGATCTTGACGAGAAGGTTGGGACGATCCACCTTCTCCCACAACTGCTTGGCCTGCGCGACGGTACCCTCGGTGTCGTGTGCGAGGTCGGGGGAGACCTCGATCGAGACGCGGCCGTCGACGTGACCGGACTTCTCCCATACGGGACGGAAGATGTCGAGCGCTGCTTGGACGTCCTGCGTGGTGGCGGCGAAAACGGCCTCCTCCGCAGTGGCGCCTGAGGCGGCCAGCTCAGTCACCTGAGCGTCGTACGACGTGTCATTCTCGTCGGTGATCGCGTTCGCGAAGATCGTCGGGTTTGTGGTGACGCCGACGACGTTACGGTTCTCGATCAGCCCAGCGAGATTGCCGGTGTTGATCCGGGTGCGGGAAAGGTCATCGAGCCAGATGCTGACGCCTGCGGCGGCGAGGTCTGCGGTAGGGGTGCTCATGCGTTCTCCTTGACGGTTGCGCGCGCCGCTTCAACGACGGCTTCGGTGGTGATGCCGAACTTCTGGAAGAGGGTCTTGTAATCGGCTGATGCGCCGAAGTGGTCGATGGCGACGGAGCGCCCCTTGTCGCCGACGATGCCGCGCCAGCTCAGAGCGGAGCCCGCCTCGACCGATACACGTGCGGTGACCGCTGCCGGAAGCACCGACTCACGATAGTCGGCATCCTGCTCGTCGAACCATTCCAGTGAAGGTGCAGAGACGACACGTGCGTTGATGCCGTCAGCCGCGAGAGCCTCGCGGGCTTCGACGGCGAGCTGCACTTCAGAACCGGTGGCGATCAGGATGACATCCGGGCTGCCGCCCGGCGCTTCAGCGAGCACGTAGGCGCCCTTGGTCGCGTTGTCTGCGGAAGCGAAGACATCACCGGATGCTGCGCCGTCGCCGCGCTCGAACACCGGAATGTTCTGGCGGGTCAGGGCGAGGCCTGCCGGTCCTGCGTGGCGGCGGAGCAGTTCGAGCCAGACCACCGAGGTCTCGTTCGCATCTGCCGGACGCACCAACGTGAGGTTCGGAATGGCGCGCAGCGACGCGATCTGCTCGATCGGCTGGTGCGTGGGACCGTCCTCGCCGAGGGCAACGGAGTCGTGCGTCCAGACGAAGATACTCGGGATGTTCATCAGGGCCGCCAGACGGACAGCCGGTCGCATGTAGTCGCTGAAGATGAGGAACGTGCCGCCGAATGCGCGCGTCGGCCCATGCAGCACGATGCCGTTGACGATCGCACCCATCGCGTGCTCGCGGATACCGAAATGCAACACGCGGCCGTAGGGGTCGCCGGACCACTCGCGAGTGGACCATTCCGCAGGGATGAATGACGGAGCGTTCTTGATGGTCGTGAGGTTCGACTCGGCGAGGTCTGCAGATCCGCCCCAGAGCTCGGGGAGCTCGGCGGCGAGTGCGTTGAGGACCTGCCCGGAGGCCGCACGGGTGGAGACGTCTTTACCCGCCTCGAAAGACGGCAGAGCAGCAGAGATGTCTGCGGGCAGCTCTTTCGCCTCAAGGCGGTCGAGAAGCGCCTTGCGCTCAGGGTTCGCAGCTGCCCACGCATCGAACGACTTCTGCCAGGCGGCGCGTTCTTCTGCGGCGCGGCTCACGAGTTCGCGGGTGTGGGCGATCACGTCATCCGCGACGACGAAGCTCTGTTCCGGGTCGAAGCCGAGCACCTTCTTCGTGGCGGCGAGTTCGTCGGCGCCCAGCGCCGAACCGTGGATCTTGCCGGAGTTCTGCTTGCCTGGCGAGGGCCAGCCGATGATCGTCTTGAGGATGATGAGCGAAGGCTTGTCGGTCTCGGCCTTCGCCGCCTCGATGGCTGCGTGCAGCTCTGCGACGTCTTCGACGTAGTCGCCGGTCTTCTTCCAGTCGACCGTCTGCACCTGCCAGCCGTATGACTCGTAACGCTTCGCGACGTCCTCAGAGAAGGAGATGTCGGTGTCGTCTTCGATCGAGATCTGGTTCGAGTCGTAGATCGCGATCAGGTTGCCGAGCTTCTGATGGCCGGCCAGCGAACCGGCCTCACTCGTGACGCCCTCCTGCAGATCGCCGTCTCCGGCGATGACATAGACGAAGTGGTCGAAGGGGCTTTTGCCCGCTTCGGTGTCGGGGTCGAAGAGACCGCGCTCGTAACGCGCTGCGTAGGCGAACCCGACGGCAGAGGCAAGGCCCTGACCGAGCGGGCCCGTCGTGATCTCGACGCCCTTGGTGTGACCGAACTCCGGGTGCCCCGGTGTCTTCGAACCCCAGGTGCGCAGCGACTCGAGGTCATCGAGCTCGAGTCCGAAACCGCCGAGGTACAGCTGGACGTACTGGGTGAGCGAGGAGTGGCCGACCGAGAGGATGAAGCGGTCACGCCCCAACCAGTCGACGTCGCTCGGGTCGTGGCGCATCACACGCTGGTAGAGGAGGTAAGCGGCGGGCGCGAGGCTCATCGCCGTTCCGGGGTGACCGTTGCCGACCTTTTCTACGGCATCCGCCGCGAGAATTCGTGCGGTGTCCACCGCGCGTCGATCGATTTCAGCCCACTGGAGTTCCGTCACGGTCATGCCCTTTCAAACGACTTCGAGGGCGCCCGTATTCCACTGGCGCTTCCGCAACGTCACGGGAGGGCACAGCGCCGGGCGCGCGAGTGAGTTTCAGCTTAGCGGTGCGAGCGGGTTGACAAAACGAGTCTTACGGCGTGAGACGCCCTCGCGGCTGGACTAGAATGGAAGGGTTGTCGGAGTGTGCTCGGAGGAGGCGATCGATATCTCGACCATGTCGCACGCGACGGCGGTGAAGCAGCCGATCGGTCAGACGATCAAGGCGTACATCGCACTGACCAAGCCGCGCGTCCTCGAGTTGCTTCTCGTCTCTACGGTTCCGGTGATGTTCCTGGCGGAGGGGGGGATGCCCAATCTCTGGCTCGTGCTGGCCACAGTGATCGGTGGCGCGATGAGCGCGGGATCCGCTGCATCCTTCAACATGTACCTCGACCGTGACATGGACGCGCATATGCGTCGCACCGAGCATCGCCCGATCGTCACCGGGCAGGTCTCGCCCCGCGCGGCGCTGATCTTCTCGTGGGTCCTGGCGGTGGCATCCACGATCTGGCTTTTCGTGACCACCAACTGGGTCACGACTGCGCTGTCCGTCTCGGCGATCTTCTTCTACGTCGTCATCTACACGATGATCCTCAAGCGGCGCACCGAGCAGAACATCATCTGGGGCGGGATCGCCGGATGCTTCCCCGTCGTGATCGGCTGGTCCGCCGTCACCGGAGGCATCGCCTGGCCTGCCATCGTCCTGTTCGCACTGGTGTTCCTCTGGACACCTGCGCACTACTGGCCGCTGTCGATGAAGTACCGCGACGATTACTCCGGCGCCGACGTGCCGATGCTCGGGGTGACGCGCAACGCGTCGCAGGTCGGTCTGCAGGTGATCCTCTACGCCTGGGCGACGGTGGCGTGTTCGCTGCTGCTGATCCCCGTGGCGGGGATGGGGCTGGTGTACACGGTCTCGGCTGCCGTCTTCGGCGGTTGGTTCATCTACGAATCGCACCGGCTGTACAGCCAGGCTGTGCGCGGACACGCTCCGCGTCCGATGAGGGTGTTCCATGCATCCATCAGCTACCTGACGCTGCTGTTCATCGCTGTTGCGATCGATCCGTTGCTACCGTTCTGATCACTCGAGCCGTCCTCAGCCTCGGAGGTCTGCTCCGTTTCCAAAGTCTGCGCGGTCTCGGTTTCCGACGACGTCGAAGCCTCTGGAACAACGGTGCTGTCGCTGCCCCAGTCGATCGGTTCGACGACCACCTGGGGCGTCGGTATCAGCGCTTTTGCCGCGCTCAGGACAAGTGCGAGGAATACTCCCACGATCCCTGCCGCCAACAGTGCCGCGCCTGAGGTGATCCACGCTTGGCCGACGTAGACCTCGACGTTGGTCGCGGTGCCGTCGAGGATCGTCGTGAGCATTTTGGTCGTGCTGTCCCACACCAGCCACCCTCCGATCGCTGCGGATGCGAGGGACAGTGCGAGAAGCACCCAATAAGAGGTGCTGCGGATCAATGATGTGTTCTTCATGTTCGCCACGCTCGTCGACGAACTGATGCGAGACCTATGCGCAAGCCATGCGTGCGGTGTTCATCTGCGCTCGAGGTCGTCAGGAGCAGAGATCGTCGGCTCGAAGAGGAGAGCGCGAGCTCAGCTCGGCTCTGCGGTCTTCTTCAGTCGCAGCACGACGACCGTGTATGCAGCGGCCGAAAGAGCAGCGAAAACCATGTGAATTCCCACGAGAAGCGGGGGTAATCCGTCTCGAGCCTGCCAGATACCGACGCCGATCTGTACGAGAATCGCTGCCACCAGAACCAGGAGCCAGCGCCGAGGCCGCAGACGGAGAATCCACGCTGCGATCGCCATGATCGCCACGAGGCCGCCCAGGATGTAGCCCGGCCAGGAGTGCACATGCGCGAGGAAGCTGGCATCGAAGCCGTCGCGGATGACGTTCATGTCGCCGGAGTGAGGCCCGGATCCGGTCGTGAGCACGCCGAAGAAGATCGTCGCGGCCAGGGCGAGCCCGGTGAGGTGCGAAAGCATCGCGAACCAGAGGGGGACCACACGCTCACGTACGGTGTCGGCCTCGCGCATTCTCACGAGGAAAGCCGCGGTCACGCATACGAGGGCGAGATAGGCTG
>JBEBSN010000048.1:0-20338 GCA_040394295.1 Microbacterium sp. | reverse complement strand
CTCTCACCGAGAGCGGGGAGGACCACGGATGTGCTCATGACGGAGTCTCCTTCAAGAATGTTTGTGACATGTTCAGCTTAGTGACCCTGACACCGGTTGGTGTTCAGAGAGCGTGCAGAGGTTTTCCGGCGAGGGCGAGGAAAGCTTCACCGAGTGCTTCGCTTTGGGTGGGATGGGCGTGAATCAACGGCGCGATGTCCTCAGGATGGGCTTCCCACGCGACAGCGAGTTGCCCCTCGGTGATGAGCTCGCCCACTCTGTCGCCGAGAAGGTGAACGCCGATCACGGGGCCGTCCTTCTTTCGCACCACCTTGACGAGGCCGCTTGTGCCGATGATCTCGCTCTTGCCGTTGCCGGCGAGGTTGTACTCGTACGCGACGACTGCATCGGCACCGTGCTCGGCGATGGCCTTCTCCTCGGAGAGCCCCACCGACGCCACCTCGGGGTTGCAGTAGGTGATCTTCGGGATCTCCGATTCGGGGATGGGGGAAGGCGAAAGACCGGAGATACGTTCAGCGACAGCGATTCCCTGCAGGAAACCACGATGCGCGAGCTGCAGACCCGGCACGATGTCGCCTACTGCCCACAAGCCGGGGACCCCGGTGCGAAGCTGCTCGTCGACCGTGACGAAGCCTCGGTCCAGCGTGACGCCGGCTTCCTCGAAGCCGAGATTAGCTGTCACAGGACCGCGTCCGACGGCGACGAGAAGGTAGTCGCCGGTGAACGTCTTTCCGTCTTCGAGCGTCACGGTGACGCTCGAGTCGTCCTGGGTGGCCGACGCAAAGCGCGTTCCGAGCGAGTACTGAATGCCGCGACGGCGGAAAGCACGCTCGAGGCCTTTGCTCAGCGCGATGTCCTCGTTCGGAACCAGATGATCGAAGGCTTCGATGATCGTCACCTCAGCGCCGAACGAACGCCACACGCTTGCGAACTCGACACCGATCACGCCGCCACCGAGAACCAGCACGCGTTCGGGGACGACGTCGAGCTCCAGCGCCTGCTCGCTCGTGAGAATCCGCCCACCGATGTCGAGCCCTGGCAGCGATCGACTGTACGAGCCGGTCGCGAGAACGACATCCGTACCGACGTAAACATCATCGCCTACGGCGACGCTGCGATCTGCGTTGAGCTTTCCCTCCCCGGCGACGGATGTGATCCCGCGTGCCTTGATGAGGCCTTCCAGGCCTTTGTATTTCTTCGCAACGATGTTCTCGCGGTAGGTGCGTACGCCCGCCGCGTCTACGCCGTCGAAGGTCGCTGTCACGCCGACGGATGCGGCGTCGCGGACATGCTCCGCGACCTCGGCCGCATGAAGCAGAGCCTTGGTCGGGATGCACCCTCGATGCAGACAGGTCCCGCCCACTTTGTCCTTCTCCACGAGAGCGACCGTCTTGCCCAACTCTGCGGCGCGCAGCGCGGCCGCGTAGCCTCCGCTGCCGCCGCCGAGGATGACGAGGTCGAAATTGTGAGTGGCCATCATGCCTCCTTTGTGCTCGCCTCGGCGAACGCGATGAGCGAGCGAACTGTCGCGCCTGTGGCACCCTTGTCCGTGAAACCGTATGGCGCACTGCCGTGCTCGCCGGAGCCCGCGATATCGAGATGCACCCAGGGGATGCGCGCGGCGTCTTCGCCTTCGCCTGTGCGTCCGACGAAACGCTGCAGGAAGAGTCCGGCGAAGAGTGACCCTCCAGCACGGTCGGACATGTTCGCGTTGATCATGTCAGCGATGGGCGAATCGAGGCTGTCCTCCATGTACTCAGGCAGAGGCAGGGGCCAAGCGAGTTCGCCGCTCGCATCGGATGCGGTCAAATACTGGGCGACTGCGTGGTCGTCGCCCATGACGCCGGTGTGGCGGTGGCCGAGGCCTACGAGGATCGCACCGGTGAGGGTCGCGACGTCGAAGATGACATCCGGCTTCTCCCGGCTTGCTGCCACGAGCCCGTCGGCGAGGACCAGGCGTCCCTCCGCGTCGGTGTTCAGCACTTCCACGGTCGTACCGTCGAGCATCCGAAGCACATCCCCGGGGCGCGTCGCACGACCGGAGGGCATGTTGTCAGCGATGCACATCCACGCCGTCACCCGGACTGGTAGCTTCAGTGCGGCGATGGCGCGGACCGCGGCGAGAACTGTTGCCGAGCCTGCCATGTCGAACTTCATCCCCACCATGCTCGCGGCAGGCTTCAGCGACAGGCCGCCGGTGTCGAAGGTGATGCCTTTGCCCACGAGCGCAATATGCCGTGCGGAGTCTTCCGGGGCGTACTCGAGTCTCACGAGCCGCGGTGGGCGGTCCGACCCCCGCCCGACGCCGAGAATTCCGCCGTACCCCTGTTCTTCGAGCGCATTCTCGTCGAGTACCTCGACGGAGACGTCGAGGCCGGCTACAGCATCGACTGCGCTCTGCGCGAGGTCGGCGGGGCTCTGCCATTCGGCCGGCACCGAGACGAGATCTTTCACGAGGGCAAGGGCATCGCCGACGATCCGCACACGCGTGAGTTGGTCTTCGGAAAGACCGACCCCGTGCACGGTGACCGTAGATGCGCGGTTCTTGTCCGTTTTGGCGCGGTACCCGTCGAAGCGGTAGCCGCCGAACACCGCACCCTCGGCTGCGGCGACGGCGAATTCACCCAACTCGGCTGCCAGTCCGAGTGCGACGTGGTCGAATCCGGTCAGCGAACGCAGGGCGGCGCCGGCGGCGTCGCGCACCGACGTCTCGCTGATCGTCTTGCCCACCCCAACGACGGCCAGAGGCAGCGAGGTGACACTTGGGACGTGGACCCGAGCAAAGCCCGACGCTGCACCGGTGAACCCGATGCCGGAGAGGACCTCGGCGAGACCGGGGTAACCATCCAGTGCCTCCGGATGGGCAGCGGTGTCCGGGATGAGCAGCACTGCTGCGTCGGCAGCGCTTCCGGGAAATGGATCATGTGAATGCGAGATCGCAGGAAGCGTCATACCTTCATCCTAAGCGTGAGCGGGTCCGGGTGATCCAGATCTGTTCGCTGTGAGCATGATGACCTAGACCCATCGAGCGCGTGCGGCTCGTAGCATGGTGTCATGCCCCTCCCAGGAGACCTGTACGAACGCGTAGCGAATGCCCCTGTCGTGCCGCCGGGGCTGCCGCTTGTCATTCTGCTCACCGGATTCACCGACGCAGGCAATGCCGTCTCCGGACTCATCGATCACCTGCGAGATGTCGCAGACCCGCAGCCGCTGATCATCTTCGACAATGATGTTCTCCTCGACTATCGCGCCAGGCGCCCGATCATCGTTTTCGAGCAGGACCATCTCACGGAGTTTCGCCCGGCTCGCCTCGAGCTCTCGCTCGCGCACGACGCACTGGGCCAGCAGTTTCTGTTCCTCTCCGGCTTCGAGCCGGACTTCGCCTGGAACGCGTTCACGCAGAGCGTCCTCGATCTTGCCGAGGAGTTCGAGGTCTCTGGCACCAGCTGGGTGCACTCGATCGCGATGCCGGTTCCGCACACTCGCCCGATCAGCACGACGGTGAGCGGCAACCGCAAGGAGCTCACCGCGAGCCTCTCCGTCTGGCGCCCGCGGACGCAGGTTCCTGCGACTGCGGGTCACCTTCTGGAGTACCGATTCGCAGAGCGGGGCGACCGGGTGGTCGGTTTCGTCCTGCTCGTTCCGCACTATCTGGCTGAGACCGAGTACCCCGAGGCCGTCATGGCTGCCGCAGACAGAATTATGGGCGCGACCGGGCTCGTGCTCGCGCTCGATGATCTGCGCGAAGGCCGCGATGAGTTCGACGCCAAGGTCAATGACCAGATCGCCGGGAACGATGAACTCGCGCAGATGGTGAAAACCCTTGAGAGTCGCTACGACTCGTATATGTCGGGTCGCGATCCCGATGACGCGAACGGTTTCGACCAGGACGGCTTCGACGAACGCGACCTTCCCAGCGCAGACGAGCTCGCCGCCGAACTCGAACGCTACTTGGCGACGCGCCCTCCCGGAGACGACGACAAGCGCCGTTCCTGACTCGCGCTCGCCTTGTTCGGGTCGATGCGTCCAGTACTCGATTCTTATGCGATACTGGTTATCTGACCCGTTGTCAATCGACCGCTACAAGGCTCTCGGCTTGACAAGGGTCTTACTAGTGTCCGAAATGTCCCGGGGCCGACGTGCTGCCCCGTGAAAGGCGAAACGTGACTCCTGCCGCGACCAAGAACTCCCGGACTACGAAGACCACGACTGACGTGGCCGACGCTGACGCGGTCGAGCCCGAAGCGACCACAGCCGCGAAGAAGCCCGCAGCCAAGACGGCTCCAGCCAAGAAGGCTCCAGCCAAGAAGGCACCGGCCAAGCGCAAAAAGGCTTCCGACGATGACGCCGTCGCCGAGGCTGTGCCAGACGGTGTTGTCGAGGACAACGACGACGACGACAAGAAGCCGGCTTTCACCGAGCCTCTTCCGACCGGCGCCATCGTGCTCTCCACCAAAGACGAAGAAGACGTCCCGGTCTACTCCACCCAGATCACGGGCGCCACTGCTGACCCGGTCAAGGACTACCTGAAGCAGATCGGAAAGGTCGCGTTGCTGAACGCGGCCGAAGAGGTCGAGCTCGCGATGCGCATCGAAGCCGGCCTGTTCGCCGAGGAGAAGCTATCGAACATGACGGCGGCCGAGAAGACCGGTCAGCTGGGTCTCGATCTGCAGTGGGTGGCACGAGACGGTCACCGCGCGAAGAGTCACCTGCTCGGCGCCAACCTGCGTCTGGTGGTCTCGCTCGCCAAGCGCTACACCGGCCGTGGAATGCAGTTCCTCGACCTCATTCAAGAGGGAAACCTGGGCCTCATCCGTGCAGTCGAGAAGTTCGACTACACCAAGGGCTTCAAATTCTCCACCTACGCCACCTGGTGGATCCGTCAGGCCATCACCCGCGCCATGGCAGACCAGGCCCGCACCATCCGCATCCCGGTGCACATGGTGGAGGTCATCAACAAGCTTGCGCGCGTGCAGCGCCAGATGCTGCAGGACCTCGGTCGCGAACCCACCCCGGAAGAGCTCAGCCGCGAACTCGACATGACGCCAGAGAAGGTCGTCGAGGTGCAGAAGTACGGTCGCGAGCCGATCTCGCTGCACACGCCCCTCGGTGAGGACGGCGACAGCGAATTCGGTGACCTCATCGAAGACACCGAGGCGGTCGTCCCAGCCGACGCCGTCGGTTTCACCATGCTTCAGCGCCAGCTCGAGCAGCTGCTCGACTCGCTCTCCGAGCGCGAGGCGGGAGTGATCCGCATGCGCTTCGGTCTCGGCGATGGTCAGCCCAAGACGCTCGACCAGATCGGCGACACATTCGGCGTCACGCGCGAGCGCATCCGTCAGATCGAGTCGAAGACGATGGCCAAGCTCCGTCACCCGAGCCGTTCGCAGTCGCTGCGGGACTACCTCGAATGACCCAGGAGGCGAACGCAGGCCAGGCGAACGACGGCAAGGCGCTCGAAACGAGCATCGCTGGCAAGAGGTACGCACGCATTCCGCTTCGCACCCGCGTCGTGATGCCCGACGACGACATCGACTCCGTCATCCGCGAGTACGCGGCCGACGCAGTGCAGCCCGGCGACCTCCTTTTCGTCACGGAGAAGATCGTGGCGATCACTCAGGGACGCTCGTACCGTCTCGACGAGATCGCGCCGCGCAAGCTCGCCCTGTTCCTTTCGAAGTACGTCACCCGCACGCCCTACGGCATCGGGCTCGGCATGCCCGAAACGATGGAGATGGCGTTGCGAGAATGCGGCACCCCTCGCATTCTGTTCGCCGCCGCGGTCGCAGCGGTGACGAAAGCCTTTGGCCGAAAGGGCGACTTCTACCGGATCGCAGGCGACAAGGCCCGTGCGATCGACGGACCGACCAAGCACACGATTCCCCCGTACAACGAGGCCGTCGTGCTCGGGCCGAAGAACCCGCGCGGGGTTGCGGAGCGCGTCAAGGCGCTCATCGGCGGTCAGGCTGAGGTCGCGGTGGTCGACATCAATGATCTCGGTGGCAACATCCTCGGTTCGACGCTCGACAAGGTGGGGGAGCAGAACCTGCTCAAGATCCTCGGTGACAACCCGTTGGGTCAAGGTCGCGAATCGACTCCGCTCGGAATCGTTCGCGCTCTCTGATCAGTCGCGCGCCTCAGCGCTTCTCAAGGATGCCGGGGCCGATCGCATCGCGGTAGCGATGCAGCAGGCCCGTGCGGATGCCCGATGCCGACGGCTTCATCTGGAAGACGCTGGAGTTGTGATTGGCCTCGATGAGCGCCGGTCCTTCAGGGGTGACCGCGATGTCCCAACCGACGTAGGGGACGGTGGGTAGGCGTTTTGCTGCTTCGGCGATCATCGAGACGATCTCCGGGTAGTGCGGTACCTGGAAACCTTGAATCGCCGTACCGGTGACGGGGTGCGTCCGGTAGATGTGGGACTGTTTGTCCACTCCCGGGTACAGGGCAACGCCATCGTCGTCGAGCATGGTGAACATGCCGCCGCTGGCGAAGTTGTCGATCACCGAGCCATTGCCGATTCGCAGAACCGACGCGATCACGTGCAGTCGCTGCTGCGGATCGCGATAGGTGATCATGCGCACGGTGTTCACGCTGTCGGGGTAGAGCTCGGCCAGCGCAGGATGCTGTGACAACACTTCTTCCAGCAGCGTCTGGTCGCTGCGGATGAGCATCGTCCGCCACTCGGCGACATCCGCAACCTCGGCCGCGTCGTAGATGCTGATGCCCGCGCCGCCTTCTCCGCGTGCAGGCTTTGCGATCACACGTGGATGGCGCGCGAGGAAGGAGCCCAGCTCTTCGACCGTGGCGGTGGCCGCATCGATCCACTCACGGCGCGTCAGATCGGCGAAGTCTGTGAGGAACCGGACCTTATCGCCGACGATCGCGCCCGAGTCAGGGGCGTTCAGGGAGCTGTTGAGCCGGAACGCTTTGGGATGGGTCATCCACGTTGCACGCTCTCGTGCGCGAAGAACACGGATGTCCCACACGACATAGTCGCGGAATCCCATCTCGTAACGCACGGAGCACCACAGCATGTCAGCGATGATGACTGGCAGAGGAGCCTTAGAGACCCGTTTGACCTGGCGAGCCAGCTCGAAGAGCTGTGTCGGATTCAACCGCCGGGCCCGATCGAACAAATAACGAACGCGCAACCGCTTCTGATCCACTCCATCAGCCTACACCGCGTGCTCCGTGGGCTCTGGCGACGCATTGCGACTACGATGGGACGTTCTGGCATATCCGTTTCGAAAGGTTCTTCTCTTGTCTCGAGACGTCGCATCGGCGGCCCGCCTGAAGTACTTCTTCAAGCGCCTGACCGCTTTCAACCCTGGCCGGGTCTGGTCCTTCGCGACGCAGATCGCCGAAGAGCAGGGCAAATGGGCGCCGAAGATCTTCGTCGACATGCTGATCTGGGCGGCTTTTCACGACACGGCCTACATCGACTATTACGAAGCCGACTTCGCTCTGCTGACCCGTCCGGAGCGCAAGACCTTCATGACGTCGCTGGTGCAGCATCACCTCGCCAACGCGGTGAACGACCGCACCGACGTGCTGCAGTTCGAGAACAAGCTGACGTTCAATCGTCGGTTCGAGCAGTACCTGGGCCGAGAGTGGCTCGACCTTGAAGAGGTCGACGCAGAAGAGTTGCGCGAGTTCTCCGAGCGCAATCCGGTCTTCGTCGCCAAGACGCCGGTCGGCCGCGAAGGCAAGGGCGTCTTCCGTCATGACACGACCGAGGTGACGGATTGGAACGCGTTCCGCGCTGAACTGCTCGAGAAGGGCCAGCGACTGGTCGAACAGACCATCGTGCAGCATCCTTATCTCGCCGAATACTGTGCCGGCACCGTGAACACGACACGGGTTGCCACCTTCTTCGACGGAGAGAAGGTGCACCTTCTCATGGCAGCCCAGAAGTTCGGACGAGGTGCGGTCAGCGACCAGTTCACGTGGGGCGGATTCTTCACGATGCTGGATGCGAACGGGCACTCCGTGGGCCCTGGCCACACAGGCAAGCACAAGAGCAAGTACGACACCCACCCCGACTCCGGGGCATCCATCATCGACTTCCAGGTTCCGATGTGGGATCAGGTACGCGCGATCGTCGATCGCGCCGCGCGCGAGGTGCCTACAGTCCCGTACATCGGGTGGGACGTCGTCGTGGGCCCGGATGGACCGCTGATCATCGAAGGAAACTGGACTCCGGGCCTGTACGAGACGCGAGTCAGCGCCACCGGCATCCGCACCGGCAGCCGCGCGCAGCACCAGAGCGTGATCGAGGCCAGCCGCAGATGACAGCCCCGGACGCATGCAGGTGAGCACCTGTGCACACCTTCCGCGCGCTGTCATCTCGACAGCGGCGATGCACGCGTCCGCGGGTGCTGCCGCAGCCGCGGGAGGGACGATCGCCGACCTCAGGGCCGACGCGTTCGGCCACGGAGTCCTCGAAACGGCCCGCATCGTCGTCGCAGCGGGCATCGCCTCAGTGCTCGTCGACGACCAGTCCCTGGTGACAGAGCTGGCTGCTGAAGGTATAGCGGCGTCCGTCCTCGGCCCCCCAGACGCAGACAGCGGGTTGGTGTACGGACTGCGTCCGGCCGATGTCGTCCCACCGATGCGCCTGATCGGTCGCGTTCTGTCGACGAAACAGGTCAAGCCCGGCGACGCCGTGTCATACGGCTATACCCACAGGTTCCAGGAGCGCACGACGCTCGCGCTCGTGACAGGCGGCTACGCGCAGGGCATCGTGCGGGCACTCGGAAACAACGCCGAGGTCGAGATCGGCGGAGTACCTCACCCGATCGTCGGGCGCGTGGCAATGGACGTGTGCGTCGTCGATCTTCAGACGTCAGACGGCGACGCTGCGTCGGAAGTCGAGGGCGAGGAGGCTGTGTACTTCGGTGGCGACGGCGCGGCCCGTGCGAATCTGGTGCGCTGGACCGAGACCACAGGGATGACGGCGGCTGAGCTGATCACAGTCGCAGGTGCGAAGGCGGTGCGCGAGTGGACGACCTGAACCGGCCCGTGCTGCGAATCTCTCGCTCACAGCTCATGCGCAATATCGTCGCGGTCCAAGCACGCCTCGCGCCCGCTGCACTGATGCTGGTGATGAAGGACGATGCCTACGGTCACGGAATCGAGACAGTAGTCGACGCTGCCCGGTCCGACCCCGATGTCACCCTGTTCGGTGGATATGACGTCTCCACCTCAGTACGCATCCGCTCGCGCGCCGGCGACGGCGTACGCGTCTTCGCATGGGCCACCTCCACCGACGAGGAGATCGCTCAGGCATTGGGTGCAGGCATCGAGCTCGGCATCGGCACCCTTCCATACCTCGAGCGCGTCATCGCGGTCGCCACTAAAGCTCAGACCACGGCGACCGTACATCTCAAGATCGATACGGGGCTGCGCCGCAACGGGATCCTCTCAGAGGACTGGCCTGATGTCGCTACGCGTGCGGTTCGTGCGCAGAAATCGGGCACGATCGAGATCGTCGGCGTGTGGAGCCATCTCGCTGAAGCCAGCGACGCTGAGGATGATATCGCTGCGGCAGAGTTCCGTGATGCGGTCGATGTGCTCCGTAACGCCGGCGCGGAGCCGACAGATCTCCATCTCACTGCGTCGGCGGCGTCATGGTGGCGGCCAGAACTGAGGGGATCCGTGTGCCGGATCGGAGCGTTCTGCTACGGCATCCGCTCGGCCGACGGGCCCGATATCGCTGGTGTCCGGCAGATCGCCACGCTGGAAGCGTCTGTCGTGGCCATCGACGATGACGAGACGGTACGGATCGGGATCGGTTCGTTGCACGGACTGGCTTCGACGTTGCCGGGGGCGTCGATCGCAACACCGTCAGGTATGTGCGAAATCGTTCGCATCGACGAGGCCACGAGCGTGGTGCGCGGGTGGGACGGCGTGCGCGTCGGTGACACCGTGCGTATCTTCGGCCCTGGACATCACGGCGAAGGAGACGCCACGACCCTGGCCGAGCGCATCGACAGCGTCGGCGAAGAGATGATCACCCGTCTCACCTCACAGGTGCGACGGGTGATCGAAGACTGAGCAGTTTTCGCGGTTGGTCAGACGGCTTCGGCGAGACGGGCGGTCTCGTCGTGCCACGAGCTCGCGATGCTGCGAAGCTTCTCTTCGTACTTGCGCCCGTGATGAGCGCAGAAGAGCAGTTCAGAGCCGTTGACCTCTGCCGCGATGTATGCCTGAGCACCGCATGAATCACAGCGATCCATAGCGGTCAGACGGTACTCGACGGTGGAGGTCTCACGTTCGGTTGTAGCGTTCATCTCGGTGCCTCCTCGGGTATCGGCTTCTCTTTCGTGATGATGTGCTCAATACAACCACGCCCGGCTGCAAGTAATGCCCGGAAGCCGGCGTGTTTCGCTCAGCGCGTACGCAAGCGTGATGGTCATGTTGCTGTTGGGGAGTGTCTGCACGCGTGCGGCGGCTGCCGCGAATAGGATTGTTGCTTGTGACCGCCGAGTATTCCGCACATCATCTTCAGGTTCTTGAAGGCCTCGAGGCGGTGCGCAAGCGACCCGGTATGTACATCGGTTCCAACGGTTCGCCCGGTCTGATGCACTGCCTCTGGGAGATCATCGACAACGCGGTCGACGAGGCCGTCGCGGGTAACGGCGATCGCATCGACGTGATCCTGCACGCAGACGGCAGCGTCGAGGTCCATGACAAGGGGCGAGGCATTCCCGTCGACGTCGAACCGCGCACAGGACTGACCGGCGTCGAGGTCGTCTTCACGAAATTGCACGCCGGTGGCAAGTTCGGCGGCGGATCCTATGCGGCTTCAGGTGGTCTGCACGGCGTGGGAGCCTCTGTTGTCAACGCGCTTTCCGAGCGCTTGGATGTCGAGGTCGACCGCGGCGGAAAGACCTATGGAATGTCGTTCCGCCGGGGGGAGCCCGGTTTCTTCAGTGACACGGGAGAGAAGCGGCCAGACGCGCCGTTCGCGCCGTTCGAGAAGAGCAGCGAGCTTCAGGTCGTGGGCAAAGCGAAGCGCGGCGTGACCGGCACCCGCGTGCGCTATTGGGCGGATCGACAGATATTCACGAAGGACGCCGCGTTCCAGCTCGCAGAGCTCGAGACCCGCGCACGACAGACGGCCTTTCTCGTTCCCGGCCTCGAGATCGTGGTGCGCGACGAACGGCACCTCTCGCCAGGCTCGGAGACTGATTCTCCCGAGTCGACAGCGACGGCTGTGGAGACGTCTTATCGCTATGAGGGCGGGATCTCCGAGTTCGTCGAGTATCTGGCCGTCGATCCTCCCGTCACCGATACCTGGCGCATCCAGGGTTCGGGAACGTTCACCGAAACCGTTCCCGTGCTGCAGGCCAACGGGCATATGGCATCCCAAGAGGTCGAGCGAGAGTGCCGGGTCGATCTCGCCATGCGCTGGGGCACAGGCTACGAGACGGCAGTGCGTTCGTTCGTGAACATCATCGCCACACCGAAGGGCGGGACGCACCAGCAGGGCTTCGAACAGGAGCTGCTCAAGGTGCTGCGTTCCCAGGTCGAGCAGAATGCGCGTCGGCTCAAGGCCGGAAACGACAAGGTCGAGAAGGATGACGTGCTCGCCGGCCTGACCGCGGTACTGACGGTCGAAGTGCCGGAGCCTCAGTTCGAAGGGCAGACCAAGGAGGTGCTCGGCACCCCCGCTGTGCGTCAGATCGTCGCGCAGGTGCTGCGCAAGGAACTCGGGGCACGCTTCAGCTCCACGAAGCGCGACGACAAGAACCAGGCCAGCCAGCTTCTCGACAAAGTCGTCGCCGAGATGAAGGCGCGCGTGTCCGCGCGTGCGCACAAAGAGACCCAGCGACGCAAGAACGCGCTCGAGTCGTCTTCGCTTCCGAGCAAGCTCGTCGACTGCCGCTCCAGCGACGTTTCGCGCAGCGAGCTGTTCATCGTCGAGGGTGACTCCGCGCTCGGGACAGCCCGCCGCGCTCGAGACAGCGAAGTGCAGGCACTGCTGCCGATCCGGGGAAAGATCCTCAACGTCCAGCGGGCGTCGATCAGCGACATGCTCTCGAACGCTGAATGTGCGGCGATCATACAGACCATCGGTGCAGGCTCAGGTCGCACGTTCGACATCGACGCGGCGCGTTACGGCAAGATCATCCTGATGAGTGATGCCGACGTCGACGGCGCGCACATCCGCACCCTCCTCCTGACGCTCTTCTTCCGCTATATGCGCCCGCTGATCGAACAGGGGCGCGTCTTCGCCGCTGTGCCGCCCCTTCATCGCGTCATCGTGATGAACCCCGGCTCCAAGCCCAACGAGACGATCTACACATACAGCGAGCAAGAGCTCCACACTCTGCTCGCCAAGCTGCGTAAATCAAACAAGCGCTGGCACGAGCCCATCCAGCGGTACAAGGGCCTCGGTGAGATGGATGCCGATCAGCTGGCGAACACGACGATGGACAAATCTGGTCGGCTTCTGCGTCGAGTGCGCATGGAGGACGCTGAGGCCGCAGGCAGCGTGTTCGAGCTGCTCATGGGCAACGAGGTCGCACCACGCCGTGAGTTCATCGTCGACTCGTCCGATCAGCTTTCGCGGGAATCTATCGACGCCTGAAGCCGGGTCATATCACCGGTTGACCGATGGAACCGATCACACCGTCGACCAACTGTCCGGATGCATCGCGCTTCGACGGCGTCTCCGGAAGCTTGCGCACCGAGCCGTCGGATCCGACCGCATAGGCCGGTTGCCGTCCGACCCAGGCAACAGTGAGCCGGTCTTCTCCTTTGAGGAACGAGTGCGCACGCACACCACTGGTCGCTCGGCCCTTGGCAGGGAACTCGTCGAAGTCTGAAATCTTCGCCCGACCCGCATCAGTGCCGTCGATCACGCCTTCGGCACCGGACACAGTCGCCACCGTCACGCCATCGCTTGCGCTGACGACGCCGAAGAACAGCACCGCAGCCCCGGCCGCGATCTTCATTCCTGCCATGCCGCTGGCAGGTGCGCCCTGAGGACGAACAGCGGATGCAGAAAAACGAAGCAATCGCGCGTCTGTGGTGACGAAGACCATCTCTGAGTCATCCGGCGCGACAGCGGCTCCCACGAGGCTGTCTCCGGCTTTGAGCCCGATGATCTCGACCTCGGGTCGTACCGGGAGCGTGGCCGGGACGACCCGCTTCACGGTGCCCTGCGCTGTACCGAGTGCGACGGGTACCTCCGACGACAGATCGATCAGCGCGAGTACCTTCTCCGCTCGGGAGGTGATGCCGAGGTAATCGCGAAGCGGCGTGCCGGCCGCGAGCTGTACAGATGTCGCGGGCACGGAGGGCAAGTCGACGGGGGAGAAGCGCAGGACACGGCCGGTCGTCGTGATGGCACCGACTTCTCCACGCACGGTTGCCTCCACCGTCGATCGAATCGCATCGTGCTTACTTCGTCGGGCTGGGCGGCTCAGCTCCTGGCCTTCGGCAAGATCGACCCGTACAGCGCGCCCGGTCGTCGACAGGACGAGCATTGTGGGCGCGTCGGCGATCTGAAGGTCGGCCTCTCCAGGCTTGGCTCGGCGAGGGGTGGCGGGCTTGCCGTTGGTGAGCAGCGTGCGACGCGGGGTGCCGTAGGCCTCGGCTGCGGCATCCAGCTCTCTGGCCACCTGCCCGCGTAGCAGAGCTGGACTCGCCAGCAACTCGCGTAGCTGGCTGATCTCAGCCAGCAGGGCGTCGCGCTCCGTCTCGAGCTCCACCCGGGAGAACCGGGTCAGACGGCGAAGCCGCAGCTCGAGAATGTACTCGGCCTGAGCCTCGGACAATTCGAAGACGGCTCGCAGGCGTGTACGAGCCTGCTCCGAGTCGTCAGAGGAGCGGATGACCTGGATGACCTCGTCGATGTCGAGGATCGCGATGAGCAGGCCTTCGACGAGGTGCAGGCGCTCTTCACGGCGCGCAAGACGGTAGCGGCTTCGCCTGCTGAGGACATCGAGACGATGACCGACGTAGACGCTGAGCATCTCTTTGAGGCCCAGCGTGCGAGGCTGACCTTCGACCAGCGCCACGTTGTTGATGCTGAACGAGTCTTCCAACGGCGTGAGCCGGTAGAGCTGCTCAAGGACGGCATTGGGGTCGAAGCCTGTCTTGATTCCGATTGCCACGCGCAGACCGTGTTGACGGTCGGTGAGGTCGTTGACGTCGCTGATGCCCTGCAGCTTCTTCGCTTGAACGGCGTCTCTGATCTTCTCGATGAGGCGCTCTGGTCCGACCATGTAGGGCAGTTCCGTGACGATGACGCCTGTCCGACGTGGTCCGATGGACTCCACCGACACCTTGCCGCGAACCTTGAACGCTCCGCGGCCGTTGGTGTAGGCGTCCTTGATGCCGTCGAGGCCCATGATGATGCCGCCCGATGGGAAGTCAGGGCCGGGCACGAACTCCATCAGTTCGTCGAGCGTGGCGTCGGGGTTCTCGAGCAGGTGCACCGCAGCGGCGATGACCTCGATGAGGTTGTGCGGAGCCATGTTGGTAGCCATGCCGACGGCGATACCGCTGGCGCCGTTCACGAGCAGGTTCGGGAACGCCGCGGGCAGAACCGCGGGCTGCTGGAACTGTCCGTCGTAGTTGGGTACGAAATCGACGACGTCTTCGTCGAGGTTCTCCGTGAGAGCGAGCGCAGAAGGCGCCAGTCGTGCCTCCGTATAGCGAGACGCGGCAGGACCGTCGTCCAAAGATCCGAAGTTGCCGTGTCCATCGACCAAAGGCACGCGCAGGGCGAAGTCCTGAGAAAGGCGGACGAGGGCGTCATAGATGGCGGAATCACCGTGCGGGTGGAGCTTGCCCATGACCTCGCCGACGACCCGTGCACTCTTGACGTGTCCGCGGTCGGGGCGAAGACCCATCTCAGCCATCTGATAGAGGATTCGACGCTGTACGGGCTTGAGGCCATCACGTGCGTCCGGCAGCGCACGGGAGTAGATCACCGAGTAGGCGTATTCGAGGAATGATCCCTGCATCTCGGTGGACAGATCGATGTCCTGGATGCGCTCCTCGACGGGCTCGGCGGATTCGGTGCGTGGCATGGACTTCCTGGGTGTTGCGGGGCCTATGAAAGACTGATCGGGATGACCCTCATATTACCGGCCACACCCCCGACGGCCCGGAGCCTGACCGGGGTGGCGGGCGACCTCATCGGCTCGTTGAAAGGCGAGCCAGGCGGCTTGAAACCCGCTCGGTCGGTCGTTCTCATCGTTCTGGACGGCCTGGGCGCTATCCAGCTGCGCGCACACGCGGGACACGCTCGACATCTCACCTCCGGAATGGGAAAGAAGGACGTCGCCCACTCGGTGTTTCCCACGACGACAGCGGCTGCGCTGACGAGCGTGCTCACCGGCGTGCATCCGGGCGCGCACGGGCTGGTGGGGTACAACGTGCGTGACCGCTCACGTGATGTCCTCGTCAACCAACTCTCCGGCTGGGAGAGCCACGGTGTCGACCCTGCGCAATGGCAGCCGGCACCTACAGTCTTCGAACAGGCGACCGCGCACGGGTTCGCGAGTTACGCCGTAGGCATCGCAGCGTACGCGACCAGCGGCTTCACCCGTGCGACGCTGCGCGGAGCACGGTTCGTGGCCGCCAAGACGCCGTCCGAGCGCGTCGCCATCGCCTATCAACTCGCTGCCGATGAGCCAGGCTCGCTCGTGTACTGCTATCTGCCAGAGGTAGACAAGGCCGGACACAAGTACGGTGTCGCCTCTGCCCAGTGGATTCACGCCCTCGAGGAGATCGACTCTGCTCTCGCCGTCACGCCGCCTCGACAGGTAGGTGCCCTGTTCACCGCCGATCACGGCATGATCGATGTCCCCGCGCATCGGCACACGGTGCTCGAGGGCGCGGACGCGCGGTTCGACGGGGTCCGTCACATCGGGGGCGAGCCCAGGATGCTGCACGTCTACCTTGAACCAGGAGCCGAGCCGGATGCTGCGCTTGAGAGGTGGCGTCGAGCGAGCAATGGTGACGCCGACATCATCAGTCGAGACGAAGCTGTGTTCGCTGGACTCTTCGGCCCCCTCGTCACGCCAGCCGCAGTAGATCGTATCGGCGACATGCTCGTGATCGCACGAGGAAACCGGGCCTACTACGACGGAACCGCGAGCGATCAGCGTGGTCGCGGGATGGTCGGTCAGCACGGTGCGCTCACGCCTGAAGAGCGGCAGGTGCCTTACCTCCGTCGGGGCGCATTCGCCGGCTGACGAGCGTAAGCCCGTCGAAGGATTCAGTCGTCGGTGCGAGCGCCGAAGACGATCTCATCCCAGGACGGCATCGCGTTGCGGCGACGTCGACGACCGGAGGAATCGGTGTTCGGCTCTTCCGGGGCCGGTTCGGCGGGGACGTTCTTTCCACGGTCGTCATCGGCCTCGACGGCGTCGAAGAGCGCGATCGGATTGTCGCTGCGCGCGCGCTCCGGTACCTTCTCATCGTCGTCCATCAGCGGCGCACTCTCGCGCTGTCCGCGGCGGCGCCGCAGTGCCTCGAGCAGATCGGCGGTCTCGGCGCTCGTGACGGACTCGTCAGGCGCCCGTTTCATCGCCGCATCCTGCACAGCGGGCCCGGAACGCTCTGGGAGAAGCGGTTCGTCGACGTCGCCGTCGGGTGTGGGAAGCAGACGAGGACCGAAGGCCCCGGAATCGAAGCGGCTGTCGTCTTTGTACGGTGATTCTGCGCGTTCGCTGTCGACAGCCCGCAGACGAGGAATCAACCCCTCGGGCAACGAGCCCTGGCGCGAGAGCTGCGTAGCGTCCGCGTTCAAGGGCGAGAGAGCACGGTGGCGTGCGTCGAAGCTCCAGCGAGCATCGTGAGTGACCTCATTCGCCGTGAACTCGAGCTTGACGACCCAGCCGGACTCTTCCCTCCAACTCGCCCAGCGCTCTGCGGACGCCTGCAGGTCAGCGAGCTTTGAACGAATGGCCGCACCGAAAGTGGGCTGCGCGTCAGGTTCGACCTCGCTGCCGATCAGGACCGGTACAGCAAGCGCCTGCCCGATGATATGTTCACGCTCAGCCAACACAGGACCCTCGAATCGTGTGACCTCGTCGACGCTGATTCCGAGCAGTTCAGCAACCTCTGCAGCGGTGAGCCCGGAGCGGATGTGGGTCTGGATCTCTCTCGGGCTCGCGGTCGCTCGAGGCGTTTCGCCGGTCTGTCGACGACGGGCGCGGCGTATCTCCCGCTGGAGTACTTCGTCGATCGCGAGGGCGAATCGATCGCCTGAGCCGTTGGCGAGGATCAGCAGGTCGTCTTCTGTGCCGACGATAGTGACGTTTTCCATGCGAATGCCCCTCTGATGGGTGTTGATTCATGGTGTCACGGACGAGCGGGAAGTGCCGGGAATACCCTGGGCGTGCCGTGAGTTTAATTCGACGCGCGTGAGGGCATTTGCTAAATGTCTTCGCGTCGTGCAAACTATGCCCGCCGCATACCCGTCGGCGACCCGCCCACTAGCACCATGAAAGTGGAGATCTACCGCATGGCAACCGATTACGACGCCCCCCGAAAGAGCGAAGACGACTCCGAGTCGATCGAAGCCTTGAAGGAGCGTGTGCCAGACAAACTCTCCGGCACTACCGGCGATGAGGACTCTGACAACCCGTCGAGTTTCGACCTCCCCGGTGCAGACCTCTCCGACCTCGAACTCGACGTCGTGGTTCTTCCTGCTCAGCAGGACGAGTTCACCTGCATGAACTGCTTCCTAGTGAAGCACCAATCGCAGTTGGATCACGACGGCCCGGACGGACCGATCTGCAAGGAGTGCGCTGCCTGATCGCAGCCACCACAACTTCACGCGCCCCAGCCGCTCGGCTCGGGGCGCGTTGTCGTGTCCGCGCGGTCTCAGCGCGTCTCAGCCGCCTCGCGACACGCATCGCCGATGGCTGCAGCCAAGCGGTCTGGGGTGCGCGTGGAGATCGTCCAGGCCGTCACCGGATCATCCGGGTCTGTGTTCTCGACGATGACCGCGCCGTCTATCCCGCCGCGGATGAGATGCCAGCCGCGCGCCGGTAGCGCAGGGCCACGCGCCGCGCGGGCATCGTCGCCAGTCACGGCGGCGACGTCTCCGATCCACCGTGCATCGATATGCGCTCGTCCGGCGCGCAGTACTGTGCCGTCAACGCGCACTGACGGGGAGCCGAGGATGAGCGCCCCGATCACGACCACAGCAGCGCCCGCGCCGATGAGCAACGCAGGAAGCGAACCGAGCGGGGTGAAAGTCAGCGCGACCATGGGGCCGACGACGGCTGCGGTGACGAGCAGCCACAGGCTCGGCGATAACCGCTCGCGATAGCGAACGCGTGTGTCCGACGATGGGTTCTGCATTAGCCTCATGGGGTGAGTGATTCTCTTGATCTCCCCATTATCGCGTCTACGTTGCCGCGCTACGCCCATCCCGGCGATGCCGGTGCCGACCTGGTGGCCACCGAAGCGGTCCGACTCGCGCCAGGCGCACGCGCTCTCGTGCCGACGGGCGTACGTCTGGCGCTTCCTGACGGCTACGCCGCGTTCGTCGTTCCGCGCAGCGGGCTGGCAGCCAAACATGGGATAACGATCGTGAACTCGCCGGGGACGGTGGACGCGGGATACCGCGGTGAGATCAAGGTGAGCCTGCTGAATACCGATAGCTCGAGCGCGTACGATGTGGCGATCGGGGATCGGATAGCGCAGTTGATCATCATGCCTGTGACCAGAGCGAATTTCATCCCGGTCGACGAGCTTCCGGACAGCACGCGCGGGGCCGACGGTTTCGGATCCACCGGCTATCAGACAGCATCACCCCGCTCGACGCAGGCAGGAGAGAGCAAATGACCGAAGAGATCACGCAACCGTCGTCCAAATCAGCACCCGAAGGCCGACCGACGAACGGACCGTTCGACGAATCCGAGGCGAATCCGGTTCGCCCGTACATCGATCTCGGTGGGATCAAGATCCTTCCGCGAGAGGGACTGAACTTGCGGCTGGAGGTCGAGGAGCAGACGAAGCGCATCGTCGCTGTCGGGCTCGACTACGCGGGATCGTCACTTCAGGTGCAGCCCTTCGCCGCTCCGCGCACGCTCGGCCTTTGGCACGAGACGCGTATGCAGCTCATCGATCAGGTGCGGCAACAGGGCGGACGGGTCGAAGAACGCGAAGGGCCGCTCGGCAAGGAACTGCTCGCTGAGGTACCTGCGCCGGCCTCGGAAGGGTCCGAGCTCAGGCTGGCCCGCTTCATCGGGGTCGACGGACCACGCTGGTTTCTGCGCGGGGTCATCGGAGGCGCGGCGGCGTCCGATCCTGAGGCCGCCGCGCAGGTGGAGGATCTGTTCCGCTCGATCGTCGTCGTTCGCGGCAACACACCGATGCCTCCGCGCGACCTCATTCCGCTGAAGATGCCGGCATCGCCGGGTTCAGCGTGAGCGAGCACGCGCGCGAGCATGACAACACTCCGGAGCCGCGCGCATCGGAGGTCCTCGGTGCCGCGCTCGGAAGCGCCGCACGCCGCGCGGGTATCGACCCCGCCGAGGGCGAGAGCACGCAGAAGGTCGTGTGGTCCGCGATGGGCGGATGGCGCGGGATTCTCGAGTCCGTGCTCCCAAGCCTGGCGTTCGTGGTCTTGTTCACGATTCGTCCTGACCCGTTGATCCTGGCTCTCGGCGTTTCCGTCGGGCTTGCCGCTGTGTTCACGACCATCCGCCTCGTGCAGAAGTCCCCACCGGCCGCGGCTCTCGGTGGGCTGATCGCCGCCGGCGCGGCGGCCGCCCTCGCGCTGTTCACCGGACGCGGTCAGGATAACTTCGTCCTCGGGTTCTTCACGAACGCCGCGTACGGCTCGGCTCTGCTGATCTCCGCGCTCGTCGGCTGGTCTCTCATCGGCCTCGCTGCCGGATTTCTCACGGGGGAGGGGACCGCGTGGCGTCAGGATCGCCGCAAGCGTCGCGCGTATTTCTGGCTCGCCATCGCATGGGCCGGTCTGTTCGCGGCACGACTGGCGGTGCAGCTGCCCCTCTACTTCGCCGGCGACGTCACTGCTCTCGGCACTCTGAAACTGGTGATGGGGCTGCCCCTATTCGCGCCGATGATCGCTGTGACCTGGTTGGTGGTGCGCGCACTGCACCCGGGACAGCGCCAGGGGGAAGAGCATCCGCAAGCATGATAGATTTATCTTGATATCAAGATAAATCGTACGCTTTCGCGAGAGGGCTCCGCAGGCGCAGAATGTTAGGTGTGCCTTGCTGGCAGTCAGCGTGCCAGGCGAGCAAAGATGGAGTCGCCTGTCGCTCCCACAGACTAGAAGGAGACGGATTCGTGTCCACGGTGAACAGCTTCGGTGCCAAGAGCACCC
>JBEBSN010000047.1:0-20829 GCA_040394295.1 Microbacterium sp. | reverse complement strand
CCCTGGAAGACCTTCATCGCCGGGATCGACGTGATCTGGTACTTCATGGCCAGCTCAGGGTTTTCGTCGACATTGAGCTTGACGATGGTGATCTTGTCGGGGTTGTCAGACTGGATCTCATCGAGAACCGGCGCGACCATGCGACACGGGCCACACCACTCGGCCCAGAAATCCACGAGCACCGGACCGTCGGCCTGGAGCACGTCCTGCTCGAACGTGGCCTGGCTGGTTACCTTGGCAGTCATCTGTGTCTCCTTGATTGAGGTTCACCGTCTGCAACAGCAGAGGCGTGGAATGTGTTCCCGTCAGGCGATGATGGTTGCAGCTTCAGCGGCAGGCACCTCGACCGACGCGTCCTCGAGATCTGCGAGGAAGTGCTCGGCGTCGAGGGCTGCCACCGTGCCGGAGCCGGCCGCGGTGATCGCCTGACGATAGGTCGGGTCGATGACATCACCTGCAGCGAAGACACCGGGCACCGACGTCTTCGAAGAGCGACCGTCGACCCAGATCGTGCCCTCGGGGGTGAGGGTGAGCTTGTCGTGCACGAGGTGGGTGCGCGGGTCGTTGCCGATGGCCACGAAGACGCCGTCCAGTGCGAGGTCACGGACGGAGCCGTCGACCGTTGAGCGCAGCTTCACACCTGCGACGCTGTCGCCGCCGGTGATCTCTGCGACCTCACTGTTCCAGATGAACTCGATCTTCTCGTTCGCGAACGCACGCTCCTGCATGATCTTGGAGGCGCGCAGGGTGTCCTTGCGGTGGATGACGTAGACCTTCGAGGCGAAGCGGGTGAGGAACGTGGCCTCTTCCATCGCCGAGTCGCCACCGCCGACGACGGCGATCGTCTTCTCGCGGAAGAAGAAGCCGTCGCAGGTCGCGCACCACGAGACACCGTAGCCGGAGAGGCGCTCTTCGCCCTCGATGCCGAGCTTGCGGTAAGCCGAGCCGGTCGCGTAGATGATCGCGGCTGCTTCGTGCGTGGTACCGCTGCCGAGCGTGACGCTCTTCACGGGGCCGTCCAGCGACAGCGACGTGACGTCATCGTAGACGACCTCGGTGCCGAACTTCTCGGCTTGCTCCTGGAACTTCGTCATGAGGTCAGGGCCGAGGATGCCCTCAGGGAAGCCGGGGTAGTTCTCGACGTCGGTGGTGTTCATCAGCTCTCCGCCGACCTCGACGGAGCTGGCGATGAGCAGCGGCTTCAGATTCGCTCGGGCCGCGTAGATGGCGGCAGTGAAGCCGGCGGGGCCCGAACCGATGATGATGACCTGACGCATGTGCTCTCTCTCTTCGCGCGGTGAGATCTCGTCTGGTGAGACGTTCTCCTGCTTCAACCCATCGTAACCGCGTGGCATTCCGCACAGGGGGCGGAAACCGGCGACGAAGGGCAAACGGTCAGCGACCGGGGATGACCCGTCGCAACGCGTCGGCGCCGACCTTGAGTTCTGGCGCGCGCATCAGCGCGAGCAGCGCGATGTAGACCACGAGCACGGTGGCGCCGATGATCGCAGTGCCGGCAACGCCGAAGAGGACGCTCGACGTCGTCCAGCCGTCGACTCCGCCCATGAGCAGGAACACGCCCCACCCGGCGAGTCCCGAAGGAACGGCTGCCAGCGCGAAGCGGCCGAGCGCGGGCAGCCAGCTCGCCACGCGCAGTCCACCGATCTTGCGGCGCAGCAGCCACGTGGCGGTGATCGTCTGGATCGTGCTGGCGATGGACTGGCTCAGCGCGATCGTGGCCGCAAGAGACGTGATCTCGATCACACCTGTGTTCAGCAGAGCCAGCGAGATGAACGCACCGCTGACGATGAGCAGGCACTGGAAGAGCGTGAACCAGAACGGCGTACGGGTGTCGTCGTACGCGTAGAACGTGCGCTGCACGATGAACAGCACCATGAGCGGGATCAGCCCGACCATGTAGGCGAGCAGAACGATGGCGGCGACCACGGAGTCGGCTGCGCTGTTTGTGAAGACTCGGGATGCGGGAATGGATGCGGCGACGACGGCCGCGACGGCGGCGAACAGGAAAAACCCCAGCGTTCGGATGCTGCGCCCGATGTCAGAGCGCACCTCTTCGTGCCGCCCTGCGGCGGCGTGCTCGCTGATCTGTGTGAAGTACGGAGTTCCGATCGCGAGGACGATGATCGAGTAGGGGAGCATATAGAGCAGCCAGGCGTACTGCATGGTTGCGAGGGATGCGCCGTCCGCCGAGGCGATGTAAGCGATACGGCCCTGGATCGTTCCAGCGGTGAGGCTGGCGATCGCCATGAGGAAAGTCCAGCCGGCGAGCTTTCCGACATTGCCGAGTCCGACTCCACGCCAGTGGAAATCGGGTCGGAGGGAGAGCCCCGTGCGTCGCCAGAAGAGCAACAGCACAATTGCCTGTACGACGATGCCGAGGGTTGCCGTGCCGCCGAGTGCTGCGATCATCTCCGGCGTCCAGTCGTCGACTGCGGTCTTGGTCTCGCCGAAGATCGTGCCGAGTGCGAGGAAGCCGATGATCGAGATGATGTTGTTGACGACAGGAGCCCATGTGAAGGGGCCAAAGACGCGGCGCGCGTTGAGGGCTTCGCCGAGCAGAGCGTAGAGCCCGTAGAAGAGGATCTGCGGGAGACACCAGTATGCGAAGGCGGTAGCCAGTGCGTACTGGTCTGCTGACGCTTCTGCCGAGATCCGTACAAGCCACGGCGCTGCGGCAGTGGCCAGACCGGTCACGACCACGAGCACCACGGTCCCGAGCGTGAACAGTTTCGAGATGAAGGCGTTGCCGCCGTCGGCGTGTGCGCTGGCCTTGACGATCTGCGGCACGATGACGGCCGTGAGAATGCCGACCGAGATGAGAGAGAAGACACTGTTGGGCAGCTGATTGGCGAGCCCGAAGGCGTCGGCGGCACCCGAGCCGACTGAGCCGATGACGCTGACCAGTACGACGGTTCGCAGCAACCCTGTGATCCGCGAGACCAGCGTTCCCGCTGCGATGGTCGCGCTCGCGCGTCCGAGGCTATTCACCCGTCACCTCTTCTGTGGACTCAGCGTGCGTCGCAGCATCCGTCCGGTCTTTTTTGCGTCGCGCCACGGTGCGTACGATGCCGAGGGCGATCAGCAGGACGATGACGCCGCCCAGAATGACGAGTCCGATGCTCTCCCATTCGGCGCGCACGGTGACGGTGGCCGACTGGTCGACACCGATCTGCACGCCGGTGGGCGAGTTGAGGCTGAAGTTCACAGAGAGCGTGCCGCTGCCCACGCGCGCGGAGACGGGGACTTTGACGCGGGTGTTGCTGGCGGGCTGCGCTATGACCTCTGTCGTTGGTTCGACATCGAGCCGCGCGTCGGACGGCGTTGACGTGAGTTTCACGTTCACCGGCCACGGAAGGTCGTTGCGCACCCACACGGGAAGCGGAGCTGCCGACGTGAACAGCTGGATGGGGGTCGGATCCTGCACGCCCACCGCGTTCATCGTGGTGTTCGTCGCAGCCCTGTGCTCGGCGGCGTCTTCGGTGTACGTCTCGGCTGAGCCGACTCCGAGCACACGCAGCAGCCGCAGCCGTTCGGGTGAGCGCAACAGCAGCGGGTCGTCGAGGATCGAGGCGAACGCCGTCAGTCGGGTCTCGTCTGAGAGCAGGTCGTTCAGGGTCGACACGCGCCGCGTGACGGCGTCTTCGGATACATCGGCAAGCGTGGCGGATGCCGGTTCTGCGCTGCGCAGCGCGGCGAGCCCGACCGGGTCGCCGACGGTCGCGAGCGACATGATCGTCGAGCGCAGGGAGTCGGCCGTGCGCACTTCGCTGCGATCGAGCCCGACGAGGAGCGACGTCTGCGGCCGAGTGAGGAAGAGGTGGGCGATGCCTTCGACGATGTGGGCCTGGCGGGCGTCCGCGTCTTCGGTCTCCGATGCTGCACGCGAAAGGGCATCGGAGGCGGCATCCTCCGTCACCAGGACGTCGTTGTCGTCGACTTCTGCACGGGCACTGCTGTAAGAGGCGAGCGACGTGGACGGCAGGATGGTGGTGGCGTCGGCGTCGAGGAGGGCGTTGAACCTGGTGAGGTCGGGAGTGCGGACGTCGCCGACAGGCCAGAGCATGTCAGATGCCGACATGCGTAGCGCGGTGAGCTCGTCATCCGTGGGGAGAACAGGTCCGGTCGGAGTGGGATCCGGCGTGGGCGACGCCGTCGCGGAGGTCTCTTCGGTCTCGACGAAGTTCACCTCGTCGAGGAAGGGGTCCAGCGACAGAGGGGAGAGCAGCTCTGAGAACTCGGCCTGGGCCTGCACCGTGGCATCCGCGTCACCGAACTGCAGCATGAAGCGCTCGTTGGGGAGACTTTCCAGTCTGGTGAGCCACTCGGCGGCGCTGGAGGGGGCCGCAGTGCCGAGCGCGCGGACCGCCGCCGGGATCAGCGGGTCGACGGCGAGCACGGCTGAGGTTCCGGCGACGCCGTCGAGCTGCGCGGTGAGCGAGCCTTCCGCGGAGGTGAGCGCGGTGAGCTCGTCAGCGCTGAGGAGGGCACCGTCGGCGGGTGTCGCCGTGATCGGCACAAGCACGCTGATCTGTGCGTCGGCGTCTGAGTCGATGACGAGCACGCTGTTCTCGGTGACGTTCTGCGATGTGGTCGCCTCGTCACCGGTCTTCGCGCCCGAGAGCTTCGCTCGCATCGGGTAGACACCGCTGGGCAGGTCTCCGAGCGTCTCTGCCGGGGTGAAGACCGTCGTCGTGGACGATTCGGATGCCGCGACCGGCTCGGAATCCTCTGCGGTGAGCGGTGAGAACGTTCCGGATGCTGCGCCGGAATCGAGCCATTCGGTGAGCGAGGCACCATCGGTCAGGGCGGTGTCGTTGAGCTCGATCGTGACATGCCCGGTGGAGAGCTCGTCGTTCGTGGTGTTGGTGATCGTGACGGTGGTCGTCAGTGACGTCTCTGGTCGGATGACGCCGTGCACGCCTGCCGTGATCGACAGTTCGATGCCGCCTTCTTCGGGGTCGACGACCTCGGCGGATGCCGGCGACGCGGCAGTCAGATGGGGTGCCGCGATGAGGCTGGCAGCCAACGAGAACGCGACAAGACCGCGTGTGCTGGGCTGTACGCGCGCACGAGGGTCGCTTCGGGGGATGATCAACGTCTCTGGTCTTCCTCGGGCGCCGCGGCGGTCAGCCCGTGAGTGGTGACCATGCGATTCTAGGCGGGCGTTACTGCTGAACCCTGAAGGCGCGTAGAGTGACGGCCGTGTCCGACGCGCTTCCGCCCACCCCAGATCCCGCTCTCGTTGCTGCGCTTGCCGCGGATCTGGATGCCGTTGACTTCCGCTCGGAGCCGCTGAGGCGGTTGTGGGGAGAGGAAGAGGACGACGCGCTCGGGCGCGGCATGCGAGAGCCGCTCCTGCGTGCGATCGCGGGCGACGACGGCCCGTTGGCGACGCTCGGGCGACTCTTCGTCCTCGGGATGCCGCAGCCGCTCTCCGCTGTCGCCGCAGCGCTGCCGCGGATCGGGGTGGAGGGCCTTCACGGGCTCGGGCTCGCTTCGTCTGGCAGTGAGGATGTCGCGCCGCGCGCATTGATCCGCCCGCAGTCCTTCGTCGACGCTGACGGCATCGGCGAGTGGTGGATCGCGAGTGATCTCGATGAGCTCGCCCTCGGCTCAGAGCTGCCCCCCGATCACGTGCTGGGCGTGGGCGGCGCCTCGCGCACACTAGCCGAGCTCGTGCTGTCGGTCTCGGTCGAGCGTGCTCTGGATCTCGGCACAGGGTGCGGCATCCAGGCTCTGCTCGTCTCTCGGCACGCACGCGAGGTGGTGGCCACTGACATCTCCGCGCGTGCCCTCGCGTTCGCCGAGCTCAATGCCGCGCTCAACGGCGTGAACAACGTCACTTTTCGGCAGGGCAGCATGTTCGAGCCTGTGGTGGGTGAGCAGTTCGACCTGATCGTCTCCAATCCTCCGTTCGTGATCACCCCGCGCGTCGACGGCGTGACCGCGTATGAATATCGCGATGGCGGACTCATAGGCGACGCGCTCGTCGAACAGTTCTTGCGACAGGTTCCCGCGCATCTCGCACCCGGCGGTATCGCCCAGCTGCTCGGCAACTGGGAATCGCGCCCTTCGACAGGCTCAGGGAGCGAGAGGTCTTCGCTCCCTGAGCCCGTCGAAGGGTCGAAGGCTGTCCCCGGTCTCGCGCGTCTCGAGTCCTGGATCACCGACGACCTCGACGCCGAGCTCGTCGAGCGCGAGGAGCTCACGCCTCTCGGTTACGCAGAGCTGTGGATCCGCGACGGCGGCACGACATCGCGCGATGCCGCATTCGATCGGATGCTGGGAGCCTGGCTGGACGATTTCGCTGAGCGGGGGGTCACAGCCATCGGCTTCGGCTACGTGCTGCTGCGGCGTCCGAGATCGCCTGAGCTGCCACGGCTTCGCCGGTTCGAGAAGGTGCCGCAGCCTCTCTCCGCGCCGGGACGTGCCTTTCTCGGGGGTCTTGCCGCGCACGACTCGCTGGCGAACGGCATCCCTTCGACTCTCATCACCGCCCCTGATGTGACCGAGGCGCGACATTTCATGCCCGGTGACGACGACCCGAGCGTGATCGAGCTACGCCAGGGCGGCGGGTTCGGACGCACGGTGTCGGTCGACCCCGCGCTTGCCGGACTCGTCGGCGCGTGCGATGGCGATCTGACGGTGTCACAGATCGTCGCGGCGCTGGCCGACCTGTTCGAGGTTCCTCTCGCTGATCTTTGGGCTGAGCTCGAGCCGCGGGTGCGGCAGTTGGTGATCGACGGATTCCTGGTGGCCCCGTGAGACCTGGCCCGTTTCGCCTCGCACGCATGGGCTGAGTTCGCACGGTTGGGCGGAGGATCTACCGCATCCACTCCTCCCCACAGTGCGAACTCCTCCCCACCACTGCGGCCGGATGCGCGCTCAGGTGGCGCAGGGGAATGCCCCCGCCATCCATGCGGTTGCATAAAACCATGAAGGCTTTCGGATTTCTCTCATTCGGGCACTACGCGAACGTGCCCGGCTCGAGCACGCGCACAGCGGGCGACATGCTGCACCAGGCGATCGATCTCACCGTCGGCGCCGATGAGCTCGGTGTCAACGGTGCCTACACGCGAGTGCACCACTTCGCCAGGCAGGCGGCGTCCCCGATGCCGCTGCTGGCGGCGATGGCAGCCAGGACCGAGCGGATCGAGGTCGGCACAGGTGTGATCGACATGCGCTACGAGAACCCACTGCAGTTCGCCGAAGAGGCGGCGGCTCTGGATCTGATCGCCCGAGGTCGCATCGCCCTTGGCGTCAGCCGAGGCTCACCCGAGACGGCGCTGCGCGGATACGAGGCGTTCGGCTACGTCGGCAGCGAAGACCCCCGCGGTGCGGATATCGCGCGTGACAAGTTCGAGCTCTTCCTTGAGGCGATCGACGGCGCCGGCGTCGCGCTTGGCGACCCGCAGCAAGTGGGCGAAGGGCGCTATCTCCCCGTCGAGCCGCGCTCGGAGACCCTGCGCGAGCACATCTGGTGGGGATCCGGATCGCGCGTGAGCGCCGAAGAGACCGGCCGCAAGGGCCTGAACCTGATGAGCTCGACGTTGCTCACCGAGGCGACCGGTGTGCCGTTCGATCAGCTGCAGCGCGAGCAGATCGACATCTATCGTGCCGCGTACCGATCTGCCGGGCACACCCGTGTGCCACGAGTATCGGTCAGCCGCAGTGTGTTCCCGCTGGTGTCCGACATGGATCGTGCGTACTTCGGGCTTCGTTCGGAAGACAGCAGCGACCAGATCGGCATCATCGACGGCATGCGCTCGACGTTCGGCAAGACCTATGCCGCAGAGCCCGACGTGCTCGTTCGGCAGTTGCTCGCCGATGAGGCAGTCATGGCCGCCGACACTCTGATGCTCACGATCCCGACTCAGCTCGGCGTCGACTACAACCTGCACGTGCTCGAGTCATTCGCGAAGTACGTCGCACCCGAGCTCGGATGGAAGCCCAACACCGAGGGGCCCGTCGAGGGCTACGCGCTCTGAGCGACGCGCATTCGGCGCGACACCCTGAGGGCGCGGCAGGCAGCGGTTGCGCGATAGCCTGCCTGCATGAGCTACTCGCTGAACGGCAGTTCGAACAATGACCGTGCCGCTGCGCTCACGCGCGAGCACCAGCAGCGGTTGTCGCGCTTCTTCATCGCGTTCGCGTTGATCGAAGGCCTCGCGTTCGCGGGTGCAGTGGTGGTCGTCTATGTTCTCGGACTCATCGATCCCGAGCAGGGCATCTGGTTGGTCGTCGGTGTCGCGGTCGCGGGAGGGCTGGTGTTGACCATCAGCCTGCTCTCGATGGTTCGGCGGCACGCGCGGGATCTGCGCGACGTCACCGGGCGCTGAGGAGGCGCTACACCTCGGGCGTCGTGTCGAGCTGCGGCGCGGGATTGGCGCGACCCCACCCCGACGCGCGGGTCAGCTTGCGAAGCAGCGGTGCGAGCCGGAAGCGCACCGGGGTCGACACGGTGAATGTCGACGTCGTCTTGCGCACCCCGTCGATCGCGACGATCGCTGCGGTGAGAGCTTGCAGCTCTTCCAGCGAGCCGATACCGATGTGGGCGAGCAGGTCTTCGCGGCCGGCCTGGATGCGCACTTCGAGCACTTCCGGCAGCGCGTGCAGACCCCGGATGATGTCGCGCATCTGCCGCTGATCGATCTCGAGGGTGATGAGGGCTTCGACCTGCGCCCCGACCTTCGCGAGGTTGATGATCGGCTGGAAGCCGAGAAGGATGCCGTCGTCTTCAAGTCGCTTCAGACGCAACTGAACGGTCGTGCGGCTCACACCCAGAGCGCTGGCCAGCTCTGCGATGCCGATCCGGGCGTTCTCGGTGAGGGCGCTGATGATCTCGGCGTCGAGCCTGTCGATCGTTGCCATAGTGCACACCTCCGCATTGTTGACAACCACTTTGGTCTACGTACTGTCTAGTTGTTGCGACTGCCATTGACATCTCAGGAACCATTTTCGAGTATAGGTGTCGAGATGGCAGGAGGCGGATCGATGAGCACGATCATCGGTGGATCGCACGATCCTGTCAGACGCTTCACGATCACTGTCACGATGGACGCGGCTGGCAGTGACGTTCTCATGCGACTGGTGTCGGTGCTGCATCGCAGACAGATCGAGATCCTCCGGAGCACGTACGAGCGAGTGGCATCCACCGCATGGATGACCGCGGATGTCGAAACCACCGATGCGCGTGTGCGGACCACCGTGCTCACGCTTCGCAACACTGTCGGGGTGACAGGATGCGAGGCGGCACCGAGCCGCGACGATCGGCACGAGATCGCGGATGAGGGCGCACGAGCACCAGAGCTTCACCACGTCGGATGACGGCGATGCGCCGCCGAGGCCGAAGCCCCGACGGCGCATCCTCGTACGGCTGTCGCTACGCGCGCACGCGGCGACGCATCGCGAACAGGCCGAGGCCCAGCGCGAGCATCAGCACAGCACCGGCGATGAGCGCCGTGCTGTCGGCGCCCGTGGCTGCGAGGTCATCGGCGGCATCGCCGCCAGCACCGCCTTCGGTGCCGCCACCGGCACCCGCGCCGCCTTCACTGTCACCGGCGCCAGGCGCTGGATCCGTCACGCCACCGTCTGCGGCGGCCACGGTGAGTTCGGCGGTCACCTCGGTGCCATCGGCAAGGATGACGGCGAGTGTGTGCGCACCGGGCTCGGTGTTAGCCGGAATCGTCAGCGTTGCGGCGAAGGCGCCGTCAGCATCGGCCGCCGCCGTGCCGAGCTGTACGGGCGTCGAACGCAGCTCGAACTGCAGGTCGGCATCTGGGGTGAAGCCGGTTCCTGATACCGAGATCTCGCCACCGGCGACGACGGAGTTTGCGCTGAGTTCGATCTCGGCCGGCACCTCGGGCTCGACCGGCGGGTTGATGCCGGCCTCGGTTACCCACTTCTCGCCGGCGTCGTTCTTGCTGACGGTGAACTCGTCGTAGACCGCGCCGACGGGGAGGTCGGTCGTGGCGTCGGCGGTCTTCTCCGCGAGGTAGGAGCGGTAGACGAGCTGACCCTCGCTGACGTCGATGACCTGGTAGGTCGTGACGCCCGCGCCGCGCAGCACCTGGGTGGCACCGTTGTTGGTCCACACGTTGCGCTCGTCGGTTTCGAGGTCGTAGTGCTTCGCGCCCGAGTTGGAGACGATGTACACCGGACCGGTCGTGATGCCTTCGGTCTCGGTCGCGTCGGTGTTCACATAACCGCGAGCGTACGTGTGGTCGTGGCCCATCAGCACGAGGTCGATGTCGTTGTCCTGGAAGACCGGCAGCCATTCGGCGCGCAGGATCGGCTCGTCACGACCTGCAGAGGTCGAGAACACCGGCTGGTGGAACGTCACGACGTTCCACTTCGACGGGCTCTGCTTCAGCACCTCGTCGAGCCATGCCGCCTGGAACTTCGTCCACATCTGGGCAACCTTGGTAGACGGACAGTCCGCACCCGTGCAGGAGGGCAGCGCGTCGGGCGTCAGGAAGGTCGTGTCGCGCGTCGCGTTCAGGGTGATGAAGCGCACGTCCTGATAGTCGGTGAAGTAGACGGTCTCGGTGGCGAACTCGCCCCAGTGCTCGAAGTACGCCCGGTACTGCTTCGCGACGTCGGAATCTCCCTGTGCAAGATTCGCCAGCTCACCGATCGAACCGATCTCGGGGTTGTTGTGCGGGTACTCGAAGTTCGCCTTCCATGCGGTGAGCATCTTGTCACCGGAGTACTCGTGGTTGCCGGGAGCGGCCATCACGTTGGTGCTGACAGCGGAGTTCTGCATGCCCTTGAACCAGTTCAGCCACTCGTTGTCGTTGCCGCCGGTGTTGATGAGGTCGCCGGCGTGCACCGAACCGATCGAGCGGGGCGCGTTCGCTTCAGCCTGCGCGACGACGTTCGGCCAGGTCGAGTCGAGACCGATCTGCGCGTCACCGTAGTAGACGAACTGGAAGTCGGTCGCCGAGGGGTCTTCGGTGCGGAATTCGAACCACTCACTCCAGCTGCCCTCGAGGCCCACGCGGTAGCTGTAGACGGTGGCTGCGGTCAGGCCGTCGACTGTTGCGGAGAAGTGCCGGTTGGGGTTGCCGCCGGTGACGCCTGCGGAGTATGCGTCGACGGAGCGGATCTCTCCATCGGTGCCTGCCTTGATCTGCACCTGTCCAGAGGTGTGCGACATGTCGCCGGCGAGCCACGAGAACGACTGCGAGGTGGATGGCGTCTCGGTCGGGGTGAGGACGACGCGCGTGGGCGCGGCCACGACGGGCTGGCCGGGTTCGGATGCTTCGATGAGCGCCAGCTCCGGCATGTCGAAGTAGATGTCGGAGCTGGTGTCACGGTCCTGGTACAGCGCAACGGCGACAGTGTTCGTGCCGTCGCGCAGCACGTCAGCGTCGGCGGCGAAGGTGCTGGTGACCGGGTCGCCGTTGCTGTCACCGGCGTACTCGACGTTCGTGTTCTCGGTGATGCGGCCATCGGCGTAGCTGGCGACCTTCTCGCCGTTGACCCACACGACGATCGCGTCATCGTAGACGATGGTGCTGCGCAGGGCGGCGACCTGCTCGGAGACGCCTTCTTCGAGCTCGAAGTCGGTGCGGAAGAAGAAGGTCGGAACGTTCGGTGCGCCGGCGCCGTCGAGGTACTGGTTCAGCAGTGTCGTCGGCATGTGCGGGCCGACCGTGGTGAGCTGACCGCGCTTGGCCCCGAAGCTGCCGGGCGCGCTCTTCCACGCCGAATCGTCGAAGTCGGCTTTCGTCCAATCGCGCACCGCGGCAGGAGCTGGCGACGGGTCTTTGCCGTCGTCGAGGTAGCGCCACGTGGTGTCGCTGGTGATGAGCGCGGCATCTGGAACATCGAGGGCGGCAGGTGCCGCCACGGCTGCGGGTGCCGTGAACGTGCCGGCCAGCACAGCGAGCGCCGCAGCGGTCGCGAGTGCGTGGCGCCGCCGACGCACGACGGGGGAGGGGGAGTTCATGTCTGTCCTTCGGGGGAGGGAACGTCCACGCAGACGCACGGACCCTCTCAGCACATCGGTGCCAGGTGTCGTACTGCTGACGAGCCGCCGAAGTTTGGGCGAACGGACGGTGCCATGCCGCCGCCCTCGACGGCCATTTGAGTCGTAAGTACGTATCAACGTAGTATCGATGCATGGATACCGAGACCGCTGAACTGCGCGAGGCTCTTCAGGCCCTCGCGGCCCGAGTGTCCGCGCTGGAGTCCACATCGGGTGAACGGACAGTCGCCGCACCCGACTCTCGTGGCGACGGCGACGCGTTCTGGGCGCTGACCGAGCTCGAGTCGCGATTGGCAGATGACGCCCGCACCGAGGACGGCGCGGTGATGATGGTGGGCTCGTTGACACTGCCCACCGGCGCGCCGGTCGCCTGGCAGCAGGGCGTCGGTGCTGCCGGGCTGCTTGAATCCGACTGGAGCGAGCGCGCACAGGCGCTCGCCGCATTGGGGCACCCGGTGCGGCTCGAACTTCTTCGTCACATTCTCGGCGGCGTACAGGCGACCGCAGACCTCGCCGCCATCGACGCGCTGGGAACGACCGGCCAGCTCCACCACCACCTGCGTCATCTGGTGACCGCGGGCTGGGTGCGACAGAGCGGTCGGGGCACCTACGAGGTACCTGCAGCGCGCATAGTTCCGTTGCTGATCTGCATGCTCGGAGCCGAGAGATGATGGGTGCGCTGAAAGCTGCGGTGATCGCGGTCTATCGCGTCCGGATGCCGATCCTGCTGGTCTCCACCGCGATCCTGGTGGCCATCGCACTGTTCGGACCGTCTTTGGCGGTGCTTCCGCGTTCAGCGAGGTCGATCCTGGTGCCGATCGCGCTGGTCGGCTGGGGTCTGAGCCTGATCCTCGTGCTGGTCGGGCCTCGTCTGCTGCCGCCGCGCGACACAGTGCGGGTCGAGTCGCCGGTGCGCGGCAGGTGGTTGGCGATGAACAGCCCCGCATCCAAGGTGCCCAGCCACGGCATCCGCATGTACGGCCAGGCCCATGCGATCGATCTCGTCCACGAACCCGATCACGCTTCTCGTCCGGTTTTCGGCACCGGTGGTGTCATGCGCCCGAACGACGACTATCCGGCATTCGGGCAGCCCGTGTTCGCCATGGTCGACGGCGTCGTCGTGGCATCGTCGGACTGGCGCCGAGACCACCGGGCGCGATCGAACATGCTCGGAGTCCTCTATCTGCTGGTCGAAGGAATGATCCGCGAATTCGGCGGCCCGGGATTCATCGTCGGAAACCACGTCACCATCCGCACAGATGAGGGCCTCTACGCGACGGTCGCCCATCTCCAGCGAGGATCTGTCGACGTACGCGTCGGCGACGTCGTGCGCCGCGGCACCCCGATCGCGCGATGCGGCAATTCGGGAAACAGCACGGAACCGCACGTGCACGCCCAAATCATGGATCGGCAGTCCCTGCTCTCGGCGCAGGGGGTGCCCATGATCTTCGCCGGCATCAGCCTGGGCGCGGGTGAAGCGCCCGTCGATGCACTGCCGCGCAACGAGGAGCACATGAGCGTCGCCTGATCACAGGATGCATCCCCGGGTACGCTGGAACCCATGCTCAATATGGCCGAGGGGCTCGCACGCCTGCGTGACCTCGCAGAAGGACCCGTCGTCGCGGCGCTCGCCGCAGCGTTCCAGGATGCGGGCTTCGAGCTCGCCGTCGTGGGCGGACCGGTGCGCGATGCACTGCTCGGCCGTGACGTGAACGACCTCGACTTCACGACGAACGCGTCGCCGGACGACATCCTCAAGATCGTCACCCCGATCTCGTCGGCGCAGTGGGACATCGGCCGTGCTTTCGGAACCATCGGCGCACGCATCCGCGGCGAGCAGGTCGAGATCACGACATTCCGCGCCGACAGTTACGACGGCGTGACCCGCAAGCCCACCGTCGAATTCGGAGACACCATAGACGGCGACCTCGCGCGTCGCGATTTCCGCGTCAACGCCATGGCGCTTCAGGTTCCGGCGATCAAACTCGTCGACCCGACCGGCGGCGTGGAAGATCTGGTCTCAGGCATCCTGCGCACACCTGCTGACCCGAACGTGAGTTTTGGCGATGATCCGCTCCGGATGCTGCGGGCTGCCCGTTTCAGCGCACAGCTGGGCTTCGACATCGATCCTGACACTCGAGACGCCATCACACGCCTGCGCGAGACGCTGAAGATCGTCAGCCCCGAGCGCGTGCAGTCTGAGCTCGTGCGGCTGATGCAGACCGATGACCCCGTGCGCGGCATCCGTGTGCTTGTCGAGACCGAACTGATCGAGCAGTTCCTGCCCGAGGTCAGCGCGTTGCGCCTCGAGGTCGACGAGCACCACCACCACAAAGACGTCTACGAGCACTCGCTGACGGTGCTGCAGCAGGCGATCGAGCTCGAGCACGCACGAAACCCGGGCGCCGCCGCAGATGTGCCGCTGCGTATCGCTGCACTCCTGCATGACATCGGAAAACCACGTACGCGCAAGTTGGAGGCAGGGGGTGCTGTCACCTTCCACCATCACGACGTCGTCGGCTCGCGAATGGCACGCAAGCGTCTGAACGCCCTCCGTTTCGACGGTGCGACCACCGATGCCGTCACCACTCTGATCGAACTGCATCTGCGCTTCTTCGGCTACGCCGAGGGCGCGTGGACCGATGCGGCGGTCAGGCGCTACGTGCGCGACGCCGGCGATGTGCTGGAGCGGCTGCACATTCTGACCCGAGCCGATGTGACCACACGCAACAGGCGCAAGGCCTCCCGCCTGGCTGCTGCGTACGACGACATCGAAAAACGTATCTCTGACCTCCGCGAGCAGGAGGAGATCGATTCGATCCGTCCCGAGCTCGACGGCAATCAGATCCAGCAGATCCTGGGTATCAAACCCGGGCGCGAGGTCGGTCAGGCGTATAAGTTCCTGCTCGAACTGCGCCTCGATGAGGGCGTTCTGGGGCAAGAGGTCGCAGAGCAGCGCCTGCGCGAATGGTGGTCCGCTCGCGCGCAGTGAGGTGTACGGCCGTCGACGGCGTCAGTGGATGCACCACCGCACGTCAGTGCGCGTGAAGGCACCCGAAACCATGATCTCGCGAATCTTTCGTGACATTCACCCCAGTTGCTGCGTCTCATTAGTAAGCGACCAAATCGCTTCCGGTCTCACCGCTTTAGGCGACGCGGCCGGCACGCTGACGAGAACAGGAGCCATCATGGCAACGCAGGACCAGAAGAGCACCTCGACGAACCCCGCCGAGAAGGAACTGACGGAGACCACTGCCGGTGTTCCGGCGTCGCGGGTGGATCGCTCCCCGGTATCGTCGCACTCGCGTAACTCGGCTGACGTCGACGCCGCAGGCGCCACGGCGATCGCTGAGGGAGTTGTCGCCAAGATTGCAGGGATCGCCGCGCGCGAGGTCTCGGGCGTGTACGCGCTCGGCGGCGGCGGCGCGCGCGCCTTTGGCGCGATCCGTGATGCGATCAACGCCACCGACCTGACGCAGGGCGTCAAGGTCGAGGTCGGCGAAACCCAGGTCGCGGCCGACATCACCATCGTCGTCGAGTACCCCGCGCCCATCCAGGACGTGGCGAACAACGTGCGCGCTTCTGTCGCTGGTGCGATCAGCCGCCTCGTCGGACTTGAGGTCGTCGAGGTCAACGTCGAGGTCAACGACGTGCACCTGCCCGGCGACGACAACGATGACGAAGAGGAGTCGCGGGTCTCATGAGCCCCACAACCACTGGCGCTTTGATCGGCGCCCTTCTCGCTCTCGCCGCGCTGCAGTTCGGATTCTGGGGATTCGTCCTCACTGTCGTGTTCGTGGGGATCGGCGCGCTCGTGGGGCGCATCGCCTCTGGCAAGCTCGACGTCCGCGGTCTCGCCGACGTCCTTACCGGGCGGCGAACCTCCTGATGCCCGTCAACCAGAGCGTCGTCGCCGGTGGTGGCCCCACAGGGTTCGCCACCGGCGGGGAGCCGGTGGCCGGTCGCGTCGACGTGAGAGAACGCGTCTACCGCTCGGTGGCGGAGCAGACGTCGGCGTCGCTGATCGGTGTCTCGCGTAGCGACGTGACTGCGGATGTTCTCGCCCGCGGTGCGGGACTCGCCCTGCGTATCTCAACGCCGCTTCCGGTGCCCGATCTTTATGACACTGCGGCAGTCGCCCAGACCACCCCGGTACTCGAACGGGCGCGTGAGCTGCAGGAGCAATTGAGGGACCGGTTGACCGAACTTCTCGGTCTTGACGTCACTCGAGTCGCTCTCACTATTACCGGCGCTATCACCCCCGAAAGGAAACGAGTGCGATGAGTACCCCGGTACTGCGCCGCGTCGTTCGGCGCGAAACCCATTCGCCGCGAACGGTGGCAATGTTCGTGGCTGTCATCCTCCTGATACTGGCGCTGGCCTACATCGGCCTAGAGATTGTGTTGAGCCTCCTCGCCCAGCCCGCACTGTTGCTCGGGCCTGCAGCCGCTGCTGGATGGTTGGTGGGATTGCCCGGTGCATTACCGCCGGGAATCATCATCGCCGGCGGCATCGTGCTCGCGCTGGTCGGACTGGTTCTCATCGTCCTGGCCGTCACGCCGGGGCGTCTCTCGAAGCATTCCCTCGAAGCCGGCAGTCGCGCAGTGGTCGTTGACAACGGCGTGATTGCGAGCGCCCTCGCTCAGCACCTCTCAGACGAAGTCGGCATTAGCCGCGATGACATCACTGTCGGTGTGGGCCATCGCAGTGTCGACGTCACGGTGCGTCCCGGTCTCGGGATACCGCTGGATCGCAGTGAGGTCGAAGCGGTCGTTGAGGCAGAGCTGCAGAGCTATCGGCTGACGGGCAGGGTGCGCACGCGAGTGCGGATCGAGCGACCGAACACGAAGGAGGACGACTCGTGAACAACACAAACCGTGCCCTGAACCGGATTCTGCTCTTCATCATCGGTCTGCTGTTCATCTGCCTCGGTGCGGTCGGAATCGCGATAGCGAACTGGCCTACAGCCGCAGAGATCTGGACGGAGGCAAGCAAGAACGCGGAGTCTTGGTTCGACCAGGTTGGGGCGGCGACTGCCGTTGCCGGGGGCGCTGCATCGTGGATCGGAATCGGGGCGCTCGCTGCGATCATCGTGGTGATCATCCTGCTCGTGCTCTCGCTCACCAGCGTCTCGGGAGGGCGCTCTAAGACAGCGCTGCAGGCATCTGGGGCGCGAAACCCGCTGGGTCGAGTTACCGTTTCGGAATCCTTCGTGTCGGACGCAGTGAAGAACTCGTTGGATGGTCGCGATGAACTGTTGTCGGTGAGCGTCACGGCAAATGAGATTCGACGCGAGCCGGTGTTACACGTGTCTCTCACACCGCGGCAGAACACCGACCCACGAGAACTCGTCGACTCGCTCGATCGGCTGCTGACGAACCTGGCGACGCTCACCGGGCGCGACACCGCTACATACATGTCAATCCACACGGGGTTGCGGGCTCGTCTTGCCCACGATCACAAGCGGCTGTCGTGACCCTTCCGCAACAACCACCACCACAACGAAAAGGAGAACATCATGGGACTTGATGACAAGATCAAGAACGCTGCTCAGGACATCGCAGGGAAGGCGAAGGAGGGCATCGGTAACCTCACCGACAACGACAAGCTCGCCGCGGAGGGTCAAGCCGACCAGACCAAGGCCAACGTGAAGAAGGCCGGCGAGAACATCAAGGACACGTTCAAGAACTAATTCCTTCCAACTCGACGCGCTCCAGCGTGACAGGGCTGGCGATCACCGGGCATCCACGCTCCGGGGGTCGCCAGCCCTAGTGCTTAAGACTCCGGGTGAGTCAGTGCGCCACGTTGAGCCAGATCCACCCGATGGCGAAGAGGATGCCTATCACCAGCGGCGCCCATCGGATGCCTCGCGTGAGCCGGCGTCCCTCGTGTGCGACGCCCGGTGGAGGTGTCAGCATCCCCGCAGGCGCGGCGAACGGCAGCGCGGAGTGCGATGGCGGCGACGAAGCCGGCTCGCGCTGCGCGAGGAGCAGGCGATCATCCCGCCAGCGCGCCCACTGGTCGAACTTCGTCAGCAGTGCACCGACCGTGCCGAACAGCCATGCCCAGGTGGCCGGATCCAGCGTGGACACGGCTCGTCGCGTATAGAGGAGCAGCCAGTCATCGACGATCTCGACATCGAGTTGAGCGGCGTTGTCGATGAAGCGCGCCATGATGTCGGGTGTGAACAGGTAGAGAGCGTCGCGCTCGTACCCCGCGGGACAGTACAGGGTGAAGTACTTGTCGAAGTCACCTTCCAGAGACAGCTGCTGATCTTTGCGGAACGAGGCGGGCAGGTTCGAGCCCAGCACCGAGTTGTTCCCGGTGGCATCCAGCACGATGTTCGGCAACGGTACGTCGAGCTTCACTGCGACGTATCCCCAGCGGTAGGTGGTCGAGTGCTTTCCGTTCTTCACCGTGTACTGGTAATTGCCGAATTCGACGAAGCGAGGGGAGTGCCCGCGGATGAGGTCGGTGGAGATCCGGGAGTGGCCGAGGCTGAAGATCATGCCGGGAAGCCGCGGGTTCTGCACCCGATCGTGGTACGTCATGTTGTTCGCGGCGGCGAAGCGGCTGAGACGATAGCGACGCTCTCTCGCGCGACGAATGCCCGAGTCGATGAGCACAGTGACCAGCACCACGCCCGCCAGGATCGCGCAGGCGACGAGTAGCGCCACCGGCAATGGCGCCTGGGACAACCCCATGACGAGCAGCGGGCCGAAGAACGTCAGCGCGATGGTCGCCGCGAAACCACCGATTATCCAGGCGATGACCGTGGAGCCAGAGGTGCCGCGGCCCGCTTTGAGCTGTCGCGCGAAAGCGTTCACCGCTTGAGTGTCGACATCATCGCTGAGCGGGCGGGCGTCGAAGGGCATAGAACTCGGCTGTGATGGGGAGGTCAGGCTCACCCCTCCACGCTAACGTGCCGGCCCGGCCCACCCCAGAGCCTGCTCCCGATCCCTGAGCTTCGTTCCCGATCCCTGAGCTTCGTTCCTGATCCCTGAGCTTTGCTCCCGATCCCTGAGCCTGTCGAAGGGTGAGGGCCGCCAGCGCCGCGTGCGGTCAGTTGATCGTGTCGGCGTCCCAGTGCAGCACCGCGCCCTCGCGGACTGGCAGGGCTTCAAGCGCAGCATCCGCACATATCGCCCGAATGAGCTCTGCGGAGCCGGCGACGATCGTCGAGTCGTAATCGATCTCGCTCGCCATCACCCAGGTGCGGTCTGCGGGCCAGAGGATGCTGGGATGCTGCGCCGTCGGCTCGAAGCCGCGCTCTTCCGCCGGACGGTCTCGCCACGGCGCCTGAAGAATCCAGTCCGGGTCAGAGAAGGCCGCGGGCGCGGCGGAGAACAGCACGTGAGCGCGATCCGGCAGTTGGAATCGCGGACCGCGTGACACCTCATCGGGAAGGATGCCGGAATGCCATTTCGCCTTGCGAAACGGATTCTCGAAGTTCGCGCGAAGGCTGCTCCAGACCGGCGTGCGCGGTGGTTCATCTGTGAACTCGATGAATCCACGGCCGTTTCCTCCGAGACCGCCAAGAAGGCCGCCCCAGCCTTCCCAGATCCCGACGAAGCCGTCGTGTGGGGTGTCGGTGTGCTGTGCGAGGACCGCGCCGATCGCGGCCAGTGTGGACGTCGGCATGCGTCCTTCGTCTGGCGACGTGAATTCGCGACCGTCCGGCGCGATGCGGGTGTTCCAGTCCGCGTCCGCCGGTGTGCGCACGATTCGCTGCCACTGCGCGAGTGCATGCATCGTGGTGCCGAACGCGGTCGCCGTCGCAGCCCAGGTGGTCTCTTCGTCCGTGAAGAGCTCCATCAGTCGGTTCTGCTCGGCCTCCGGCATCCGAAACCATTCGTCCGCCTCTGGGACGGGGCGGTCGGGCAGAGAACGAACCAGCGGAGGATGAAAGACGCGCGCGTAAGCCTCGAAACCGCGCGGGATGAAGTGATGGATCGACCAATCGTCGTCCAACCGCTCGCGCAGCCAGTCGCCCGTCGACACATCTGAGATCCACTCCATCGCGAAAACCCTACTCGTGCGAAGGGTGCGAGCGAACAGGAGCGGTGAATCCAGAAACTGAGGGGATGCCCCGATGAAGTTCCACGGGACATCCCCTCAACTCGAACCTCAGAGGCCGATGCCTCCGAGCAGTCCGAGGAGAGTGTTGAGGAGCGAGGTGATGAGGCCGAGTACAGCGTCCATATTTCATTCCTTTGTTTAAGGACCGAGGTCCTGGGGAGTGCGCTTGTGCGCACTCCCACCATGCAGTTTGGTATACCGAAATACAAGACTTGAATTTGGTACACGTGCTTCGCTATCGTTTGCCGCCTCAGATGAGGGGAATTCAGTTCCGACAGTGTTTCAGGTAGACTGTCCAGGTTGTCTGCCCATCAGACCGCAATCGGCGGCGAGAAGGGCGGGCACGTGCACACACCCTCCTGTTCCCGAGAAAGTCTCGGAAACCGTTCAAGTCCGAAGGAGGTGGGTAAGTGACGCACCAGTACGAACTCATGGTCATTCTGAACCCTGAGGTCGACGAGCGCCAGGTTGCGCCCACGCTCGACAAGTTCCTCAAGGTCATCACCAACGATGGTGGCTCGATTGAGAATGTCGACGTTTGGGGCAAGCGCCGTCTTGCATACGAAATCCAGAAGAAGACCGAAGGCATCTACGCCGTCGTCAACTTCACCGCGACGAGCGACGCCACGAAAGAGCTCGACCGTCAGCTGAAGCTGAACGAGCAGATCATGCGCACCAAGGTTCTCCGCTCGGAAGAGGCTCAGGCGATGGTCGCTTCGGAGGCCAAGCGCTCCGAA
>JBEBSN010000046.1:0-20976 GCA_040394295.1 Microbacterium sp. | reverse complement strand
TGCCGGGTCGAGCCGCAAGCACGTCGAGATCCTGTGGGACGGCGAGCGCGCCATGCTGCGCGACCTCGGCTCCACCAACGGCACCAAGGTCGACGGGCAGAAGATCCGCGAGGCGGCGCTCGCCCCCGGGTCCACCTTCACCATCGGGCGGACGCAGCTGACTTTCCGCGTGGTCCCGGTCTCGAAGGGAGCCGCCCGATGAGCGATCTGCTGCTCCTGCTGCTGCGCATCGGCTTCCTGGTGATGCTGTGGTTCTTCGTGTTCGCCGTGGTCTACTCGCTGCGCGCCGACCTCTTCGGCGTCCGCGTGCGCAAGATGCCGGCCGCCGAAGCCCCTGTCCCCGCAGCCCCCGTGCATCAGGCGCCCCGGCCGAGTGCCCCCGCGGCGAAGGCCGCCACGCGCCTGATCATCACGTCCGGGCCGAAGGAGGGCCTCGAGGTCCCTCTCGGCAACGCCGACTCCATGTCGATCGGCCGCTCCAGCGAGTCCGGCCTTGTCATCCGCGACGATTACACCTCCAGCCACCACGCGCGCCTTCTGCTGCGCGGCGACACCTGGGCTATCCAGGACCTCGACTCCACCAACGGCACCTTCCTCGCCGGAAACCGCATCACGGGTGGCCCCTCACCGATCAACATCGGCGACACCGTCAAGGTGGGCGCCACGACATTCGAGCTGCGAGCCTGACGCCGGCATGGTCTTCGAAGGGTCGAGCGCGGCGATCTCCCACACCGGGAAGGTCCGCTCCAACAACCAGGACTCCGGCTACGCCGGAGCGAACCTGTTCGCTGTCGCCGACGGCATGGGCGGGCACGCCGGTGGCGACGTCGCATCCAGTATCGCCATCCACCGCCTCGAGGGCCTCGACCAGGCCTTCGCATCGACCGACGACGCGCAAGCCTCCCTGCAGGCCGCAGCGACGACCGCTGCCGGCGACCTCATCCGCGCAGCGAAAGAACGCCCTGAGCTTGCGGGCCTCGGCACCACGGTCAGCGCGATCATCATGGTCGATGACCATGCCGTCATCGGACACATCGGCGACTCGCGCATCTATCTGTACCGCGACGACGAGCTGACGCAGATCACCGCGGACCACACCTTCGTGCAGCGCCTTGTCGACTCAGGCCGCATCACACCGGAAGAGGCGCGCTACCACCCGCGACGCTCGGTGCTGATGCGGGTGCTCAGCGACATGGATCACGACCCCGAGCTCGACATGTTCGTGATGCCCACGCTGCCGGGCGATCGCTGGGTGCTGTGCTCTGACGGACTCTCGGGTGTCGTGGACGAGGCGCACATCCTCAAGGCCATGCGGTTCGAACAGCCCCCTGGTCGCACCGCTGACAACCTGCTCAAGCAGGCTCTTGACGGTGGCGCGCCCGACAACGTCACGATCGTGATCGTCGACGTCGGCGGCGTGCATCCTGTCTCCTCCGGCACCGCGACCATCGTCGGCTCCGCGTCGAACCCCTCAGGCGTGTTCATCCCCGCCGCGCGTCCTGCCCGCACGAGCTGGCTGCACCCGGTGCGCCAGGCCGCCAACGAGCCGTCGCACTTCGAGCCGGCCGCCGACTACCTCGAAGAGCTCATCGAAGAAGATCGCCGTCGCGCCAAGCGTCGCAGGATCGGCTGGATCGCGGCGCTCGTCGTAGTGCTCCTCGCCCTCACCGGAGCCGGATTCCTCGCATACAACTGGACCCAGACGCGCTACTTCATCGGCGCGGACGAAGACAGCGTGGTGATCTTCCAGGGTGTGCAGCAGAACATCGGGCCGATATCGCTGTCCACCGAGATCGAAGACACCGACATCCTGCTCGCGCAGCTCCCGCCCTATCAGCGCGCGTCGGTCGAGCGCACGATCAATGCCCGGTCGCTCTCCGACGCGATGGCGATCGTCGATCGTCTGCGTGCGGGCGCAGAGGCCGTTCTCCTCGAGACGCCCGATGTGACACCGTCGCCCAGCCCCGCCCCCACTGACGATACAGATGGGGAGGACGCAGAATGAGCTCCGACGTCGCCGCCGACACTGCGGTCATCAAAGCCCTCAAGCGGATGCGGATGCCGCAGACGCAGCGCAATCGCGAGTTCTGGTTGCTTCTGTTCGCGTGCGCGTTGAGCGGTGCGGCATTCACTCTCGTGCAGCTCGGCGCCCTCGGCCTGATCGACCCGTTCATCCTGTTCATCGGCGGCGGGCTCGCCGTGCTCGCGTTCGCCCTGCACATCGTGCTGCGGATTGTGGCATCGGATGCCGACCCGTTCGTCCTCCCAATCGCGACGCTGTTGACCGGCCTCGGAATCGCGATGATCTACCGTCTCGACATCGCCGAGAACTACACCGGCTGGAGCGCGTACTCGACGAAACAACTGGCGTGGACGGCGATCTCGCTCGCTGGAGCCATCGCCGTGGTCATCCTGTTGCGCAATTACCGCATCCTCTTCCGCTATACCTACCTGTTCGGTCTCGCTGGAATCCTGCTGCTTCTGATGCCGTTCATCCCCGGCGTCGGCATCCGCGGCGCAGCCGATGTGTGGGTTTCTGTCGGCGGTCTCTTCTCCTTCCAGCCCGGTGAGCTGGCGAAGATCTGTCTTGCGATCTTCTTCGCCGGGTACCTGGTGCGCACGAGGGAGTCGCTGACGAGCGTCGGCAAGGTCTTCCTCGGTATCACCTGGCCGCGGATGCGAGAGCTCGGACCCGTCATCGTCGTCTGGCTCATCTCGCTCGGCATCATCGTCGCGCAGCGCGACCTCGGCACGGGGATGCTCATCTTCGGCATGTTCATCGCGATGCTCTACGTCGCCACCGGCAAGACCAGCTGGGTGCTCATCGGCCTCGTCCTCGTCGCCGCCGGCGTGCTGCTCGCGACGCAGATCCTCTCTTATGTGCGCGGCCGCTTCACGAACTGGCTCTTCGCCTTCGATCCGAGCGTCGTCGATCCGCAGGGCCCTGGTTATCAGCTCGTACAGGGCATCTTCGGGCTCGCGCACGGCGGACTCATCGGCACCGGCCTCGGCCAGGGGCGCCCCGATCTGACCCCGCTCGCACACAGCGACTACATCATCCCCAGCCTCGGAGAGGAGCTCGGGCTCATCGGCCTGTTCGCAATCCTCTGCCTGTACATGGTGTTCGTCAGCCGTGGTGTGCGCATCGGAATGGCGGGTCAGGACGACTTCGGCAAGCTGCTCGCGACCGGCCTCTCATTCACCATCGCCCTGCAGGTGTTCATCATGGTCGGAGGAGTGACACGCGTGATCCCGCTCACCGGCCTCACGACCCCGTTCCTCGCCGCCGGCGGCTCGTCGCTCGTGGCCAACTGGCTCATCGTGGCGCTGCTGCTGCGCATATCCGACGGCGTGCGTCGCCAACCCCGGGTGGTGATCGGATGACCGCCCCCGCAAGGCGCTCCGAACCCTTCGACGGGCTCAGGGAACGGAGGGTGTGATGACGAAAGAACTTCGCCGTCTCAGCATCGTGATGCTGTTCATGTTCCTGTCGCTGTTCGCCGCGTCGAGCTGGATTCAGGTCGTCGAGGCCGACAATCTCGCTCAAGCCGACGGTAACCGTCGCGCGCTGCTGGACAGCTATCAGATCGAGCGCGGCAGCATCATCGCCGACGGTGTGCCGATCGCCTCGTCGGTCGCCTCCGACGACATCTACCAGTACCAGCGCGTCTACACCGACTCGCCGATGTGGTCGAGCGTGACCGGGTTCTTCAACCCTGCACTGCAGTCCTCGACGGGCATCGAGCGGGCGCTCAACGCCGACCTGTCCGGTACGGGCGCGAACGCCTTCTTCTCGGAGATCGAACGGTTGGTCTCCGGACAGCCGCAGACCGGGTTCAGCGTCGAGCTGAGCCTGGATGCCGCGGCGCAGAAGGCCGCCTACGACGCTCTCGGCGACCTGCAGGGCGCCGTGATCGCGATCGAGCCGTCAACTGGGCGCATCCTCGCGATGGTCTCCACACCCGGCTACGACGCGAACGAAATCGCGGTGCACAGCCCGAACCAGGCAACCGAGGCCTACGACGCCCTTGACGCTCTGAAGCCGAATCCGCTGCAGAACCGTGCGCTCGGAGGCAATCTGAATCCGCCCGGGTCGACATTCAAGATCGTCGTCGCCGCCGCCGCCTTCGCCTCAGGCGAGTGGACGCCTGAGTCGACCCTCCCGAATCCCGCGCGCTACACGCTGCCCGGTACCTCCACGCAGATCTCCAATGCGACGAAGGGCACGTGCGGGCCAGGAGCGACGGTCACGATCGCGGATGCTGTTCGCCTCAGCTGCAACATCCCGATGGCACAGCTCGCCGCCGAACTCGGCGACGCGAAGATCTTCGAGATGGCCGAGAAGTTCGGGTTCAACCACAGCTTCGAAACGCCGCTGACCTCGACGGAGTCGAGCTACCCGCGTGCACTCGATGACGCTCAGACCGCGCTGACCGGCTTCGGACAGGGCAAGGTCACCGCGACCCCGTTGCAGATGGCGATGGTCTCTGCCGGACTCGCCAACGACGGCGTCGTGATGAACCCGCGTCTGGTCGATGCCGTGATCGGAAGCGACCTCTCGGTGGTGCGCGAATACGAGAGCAGTGAGTACCAGCGGGCGCTCGATGCGAACCTCGCCGACGATGTCACTGCGGCAATGGTGGCGAGCGTCGCAAACGGTGCGGCGCCGAGTGCAAGAATAGACGGAATCGACGTCGCCGGTAAGACGGGGACGGCCGAGAATGGCGATGGGCCGTACTCGCTGTGGTTCACCGGCTTCGCGCCGGCGGAAGACCCACAGGTTGCGGTAGCAGTCGTCGTCGAAGACGGCGGCGGAATGGGAAAGACGGGATCCGGCGATTCGCTTGCGGCCCCGATCGCGAAGAAGGTCATTGAGGCGGTGCTTAACAGATGAGGCCGACGCAGGGTGTGTCGTTCGGTGGTCGATACGAGCTTCAGTCGCGTATCGCAATCGGCGGCATGGGCGAGGTATGGGAAGCGACTGATCACGTCATCGGACGGATCGTCGCCATCAAGATCCTCAAAGACGAGTACATGGGCGATCCGGGTTTCCTCGAGCGCTTCCGCGCTGAGGCTCGGCATGCCGCCCTCGTCAACCACGAGGGCATCGCCAGCGTGTTCGACTACGGCGAGGAGAACGGCAGCGCCTTTCTCGTCATGGAACTCGTTCCCGGTGAAGCGCTCTCGACGCTTCTCGAGCGCGATGGCGCCTTGAGCGCCGACAAGACCCTCGACATCGTCGCGCAGACGGCATCCGCTCTGCAGGCAGCACACGCAGCCGGTCTCGTCCACCGCGACATCAAGCCCGGAAACCTGCTCATCACCCCGGATGGCCGGGTGAAGATCACCGACTTCGGTATCGCCCGCATCGCCGACCAGGTGCCGTTGACGGCGACGGGCCAGGTGATGGGAACCGTGCAGTACCTGTCGCCGGAGCAGGCCTCAGGTCACCCCGCATCTCCGGCGACCGACACCTACTCGCTGGGAATCGTCGCGTACGAGTCTCTGGCCGGAAAACGTCCGTTCACGGGCGAGTCGCAGGTCGCGATCGCGATGGCCCAGATCAACGAGCAGCCACCGCCTCTGCCGCCCACGGTGCCGATCCCGGTGCAGAACCTCGTCATGGCGATGATTGCGAAGAAGCCGGCTGATCGGCCGTCGTCATCTGCCACGGTCGCGCGCGCCGCGCAGGCGCTGCGTCGTGGAGACCTCAACTCTGCGGCCATCGCCGTCCCCGCGATCGCCACCGGTGGCATCGCGGACGACGATGCCACTCGCCTGCTCACCGCCGGCGGAGACGACGGCACCACGCGCATCATGCCCACCACGGCGCAGCTGCCCGCTGATGGCGAAGCCGCTGAAGATTCCGACAAGAAGAAGAAGCGCAGCCCATGGACGTGGCCGCTGATCGCACTGATCGCGCTGCTGCTGATCGTCCTCGGCGGCGCGCTGATCGCGATGCTGAATCCGGGCGCGCCCGACCCTGTCCAATCGACGACGGCTTCGCAGACACCGACGCCGGATCCGACGACGCCTGAGCCTGAACCGGAGCCAGAGCCGGTCAACGTGGACTCTCTGGGCCTGGTCGGCATGTCGTGCGACGACGCGATGGCCGCGGCGAAGGACGCCGGTCTCGAGCCCGTCTGCGAAGCAGGCTCAAACGCCGCGCCGTCAGATGATCTGGTGAACACTGTCGAGTCCGTCACCCCTCGTGGCGACCTGCCGCAGGGGTCGCCGATCACGCTGGTTCTGTACGGTGACCGCGTCCCCGTCGGCGCACCCGGCAGCGCTCCGTCGATCTCCGGCGACCCGATCGCCGGAGCGACAGTGGCCCTCAACTGGACCAACTTCACCTGCCCGAGCGGAACCGGCAGCCTGAGCGGGTACAACGTCACGATCACGAACGCGACGTTCGGTAACGGCTCGACATCCTCCGCCTTCGATCCGTCCACACGCACCGCTCAGATCACGCTCGGCGACGCCGGACTTCAGGTGACCGCCACGTACACCGCGTTGTGCTCCGGTGGCGGCAGCGACCAGCGCGAATCCGGTCCGTCGCCGCAGATGTCAGTGCCGATCACAGCCCCCGCCGACGACTCGGGCGCCGACTCGGGTGCGGGCGACGAGTCCGGTGAGGGCGAGGGTCTGCTCGGCTGAGGATACCCTTAGTAGAATACTCACTGCCGTTGTCAGACCAAGGGGGATCATTGGTGTCCGAAGAGCCGCGCATCATCGCTGAGCGGTACCGCGTGGACGAGCTCGTCGGTCACGGCGGCATGGCGAAGGTATATCGCGGCTATGACGTGACCCTCGGCCGTGAGATCGCGATCAAGGTGCTCGATCCCGACCTTGCTCGCGACACCGCCTTTCGCACCCGATTCCGGCTCGAGGCGCAGGCGGCCTCGCGCATGTCGCATCCTTCGATCGTTCGCGTCTTCGACGCCGGCGACCCCTCCTCCGCCGGACAGGGCGCGCCCGCAGCAGGCACGCCCGGCAGCGAGCCATACATCATCATGGAACTCGTCCGTGGCCGCCAACTCAAGGACATCATCGCTGAGGGTCCGGTTCCCGTCGCGGATGCCGTGCGTTATGTGGACGGCATCCTCGAGGCTCTCGACTACTCGCACCGCGCCGGCGTCGTACATCGCGACATCAAGCCCGGCAACGTCATGGTCACAGAGAAGGGCCAGGTCAAGGTCATGGACTTCGGCATCGCACGCGCGGTGTCGGACTCCTCCTCGACTGTCGCCGAGACCACTCAGATCATCGGCACGGCGGCCTACTTCTCGCCAGAGCAGGCCAAGGGCGAACCTGTCGACGCACGCGCCGACCTCTACTCCACCGGCGTCGTCCTCTACGAGCTCCTCACCGGTCGCCAGCCGTTCCGCGGCGAGTCTCCGGTGGCCGTCGCGTACCAGCACGTCAGCGAGACGCCGCTGGCACCGACCGAGGTCAATGAGAACGCCCCTGGCGCCCTCAACCCGATCGTGCTCCGCGCGCTCGCGAAAGACCCGTACCAGCGCTATCCGGATGCCGCGAGCTTCCGCGCCGCACTCGACAGCGCAGTGGCGGGGAAAGCACCGACCAAGAAGCAGCTCGGTGCGCTGACCAGCGAGCTCTACGGACCCAACCCTCGCCATGCGCAGGAAACGGCGCGATCGCTGCGTCAGCTCAGCACAGACACGACGATGACGCGCACCCAGTCCGGCCCGCCCGTGGTCTGGATCTGGGCGGGCGTCGCTCTGCTTGCGGTGCTGCTCGTCTCGGTTCTGGTGTGGGTGATGATGATGCCGCGCGGTGAACAGATCCCGACATCGTCTCGCACTGTTCCCGACCTCTCCGACGTGTCGTATGAGCGCGCGCAGGCCGACCTGCTGGATCTCGATCTTGAATCCAAGATCGTCTACGAGGCGAGCGCATCCGTCACCGAGGACAACGTCATCCGTACTGATCCCGAAGCAGGACAGTCGGTGGAGCGCGGCCAAGAGGTCACGCTCTACGTCTCCTCCGGAGCAGAGACGGTCAAGGTGCCGACCCTGATCGGGCTTTCGCAAGAGGCTGCCAAGGCCGCTCTCGCAGATGTCGGTCTGCAACTGGGCAGTGTCACCCCGCGCAACGATCCCGACAGCGCGGCAGACACCGTACTCGAGGTGACGAATGCTGCCGAGGGTGACGAGGTCGCTCCGAAGACGTCGGTGAACATCATCGTCTCCAGTGGACGGGTGACCCTTCCTGATGTGTCGGGGTGGACGGTCGATGCCGCCACCGCCAAGCTCGAAGAGCTCGGCCTCACGCCGATCCCCACCGAGCAGGCAGACTGCTCTGCGACGAATCCTTCGACGGTCGCATCGATGTCGGCCGCACCGGGCGATGTCGCTGTGCACTCTGAGGTCGAACTCAGATACTGCACCGGCGAGTAGCCTCGCGTCTGGGCGCTATCGCGTCGCCACGAGCGGATGCAACGCGTCGGCGGCCGCGACGGCGTCGGCTGAGCCGAGGGCGGTGAGCCAGTTCCCCAGCAGTCGGTAACCGTGCTGGGTGAGCACGCTCTCCGGGTGGAACTGCACTCCGAGGATGGGCAGGTCGCGATGCGCGATGGCCATGACGGTGCCCGATTCAGTGCGTGCGGTGACGACGAGTTCTGGCGCGAGGGCCGATTCGGCCAACGCCAGCGAATGGTAACGGCCGACCTCGAACGACGAGGGGATGCCGTCAAACAATGCCGAGCCATCGTGCGTGATCTCCGACACCATGCCGTGCATCAATTCCGGCGCCTCAGAGGCCTCGGTGCCGAAGGCTGCACCGATCGACTGATGCCCCAGACAGACGCCGAGCAGCGGCATCCGGTCCGCGGCCGCGAGTGTGACGATCTCTACCGAAGCGCCGGCATCCCTCGGGCGACCCGGGCCGGGCGAGAGCATCACACCGTCGAAGGAGGGCAGCATGCGGGCGAAGCCCTCAGCATCGTCAGCATCCGCCTCGATCAACGACACCGTCGCACCCAGCTCACGAAGGTAGCCGACCAGGGTGTGCACGAAGCTGTCGTGATTGTTCACGACGAGCACGCGTACGCTCATCCCAGGTCGACCTCCTCTGGAGTGATCATGGGCGCCACCCACGGAAAGACGTAGAAGAAGAGGCCGTACACGACGGCCGCCACCAAGACGAGCACGATGAACAATCGCACCCACCACGGGCCGGGCAGGATGCGCCAGATAGCTGCATACATCGGTGGACTCCTTACCAGGACGGGGCGGCGACTTCGACGTGCGCGAGCGAATCAGGTTCGCCCTCGGCACGAGGCTGGAAGTTCTCGAAGACGCCGTAGGCGACGATGCGCTCGGCGAGCGAGTACAGCGGCGAACAGGCGGTGAGGGTGATGTACCTCTCGCCGTCGGTCGCGCCGGGAACCTGAGGTACGTCCAGCAGCACATCGACCTCGGTGGGCTTGACATACTCGAGGGTGCGGAACCGGTACGTGTACCAGCCCTCTTTCGTCTCGATGACGATCGCGTCGTTGAGCTTCAGCTTGTCGATCTTGTTGAACGGGAAGCCCCAGGTCGTGCGGTGAGCGGCCAGGGAGAAGTTTCCGACCTCCCCCGGCATCTTCGACTGGTTGTACAGGCCGATGCCGATGTGATCAAGAGTTCCGGAGCGCGTGGTGCCACCCGCGATCGCCTGGTTGTAGTCGTCACCGAACCGCGGCACACGCATCCGTGCGAACTCTTCTGTGTCGGCAGGATGGGGAAGAATCGGCGGCTCGTAGTACGAGATGGCCTGCTCACCCTCTCCCTCAGTGATCAGAGGCGGTGGTTCTGGCACAGGCAGGTCGGCCCACTCTTCGGAGATGGCCGCGCCCTCGGCGTTCTTCTGAGCGCTGATGATGATGTCACCCACCCACATCTGCCAGACGACGAAGAGTCCGACCACGACGCCAGCGGTGAGCAGCAATTCACCGATCACGCTGGTGAAGGTGGCCCTTGAGCGCGGCTTCCGGCGGCGAGCACGACGCGTCAAGGGGGCCGCAGTTGCACTCATATGCGTGATCTTATCCTTCTGAGATGTGCAGGATTCGAACGGTGGGGAAGTCACGGCACTCTTGGGTAGACTGAGCACATGGCACGAGACCGCAAGAGCGAAGACCCCGTCGTCGAAAGCGCCGAAGGCGAGGCCGCCCCGAACGCCGTATGGTTCAAGCCCGTCATGCTCGGGTTCATGCTTCTCGGGCTCGTGTGGATCCTCGTCTTCTACATCTCGGGCATGCAGTACCCGATTCCGGGCATCGACTCCTGGAACCTCGCGGTCGGTCTCGGCATCGCCATGATCGGGTTCCTCATGACCACGCGCTGGCGCTAGCCCCCTCCACTTCACAGGCCCTCACTTCGGTGGGGGCCTTCTGCATTCGTGCGAGAAGATGCTTTCCGACGTCGCCTCTGCGCCCGCGTCCCCGGAGTTATCCACAGGTTATCCCCAACCTGGGGAGAATTACACCGGTGTTATTCACAGGGGTGGAGAACCTGTTAACAACTTCTGATCAGGCGAGAATCAGCAGCGGTGGGACGAGGAAGACGATCGCGATCAGCAGCAACGCGACGGCAACCAGCAGCAGAGTCTGCCAGGTGTTCTGGGCGCGCTTACGCGTTCGCAGAATGATGAGACCGACCAGCGCACCGACGGCGGCACCGCCGATGTGGGCCTGCCAGGCGATGTTGAAGCCGGGGATGAAGCCGATCACGAGGTTGATCCCAAGGATGATGAACAACCCGGTCATGTTCGCGCCCATGTGCAGGCCGATCACGAGCAGCGCGCCGAAGAGAGCGAACACCGCGCCTGAGGCGCCGACCACCGGGGTCATCGGAGCGAGTATGGCCACGGCCACTGAGCCGCCGAGCCCGCCGAGCAGGTAGAGCGCGAGGAAGCGCCAGCGCCCGAGCATCGGCTCAAGGCTTCTGCCGATCATCCACAGCGCCAGCATGTTCAGGCCGAGGTGCCAGAGACCGCCGTGCACGAGCAGCGCACTGAACAGACGCCACGGTTCGAAGATGCCGCCGTTGAGGCTGGGGTAGAGGTAACCCGCCTGGAACAGGAGCGCCCCGGTCACCTGTGTGCCGAACCCCGGAATGAGCTGGAGCAGACTGGTGAACGCCGTCAGTGCGATGATGGCGTATGTGACGATCGGCTTGCCCGAACTCACGGCAGCGAGCGAGCCCCGCGAGCGACCCCACTGCCGCTGCGCGCGCTTCTGCGCGGGGGTGCGATTCTTACGCTCCGCCGCCATGCACTCGGGACAGATCACACCGACGGCGGCCTGAGTCTGACACTCAGGGCAGATGGTGCGCATGCACCGCTGGCAGAGCACGAAGCTCTGCCGATCCGGATGGCGATAGCAGTAGTTGTCGCGATTGCTCGCGAACTCGGGCGTCGTCATCCGGATCGGCCAGAAGTCAGACGATCAGACGGCGACGACGTCGACGGACTGGAGAACGACGTCCTGCACCGGGCGGTCGCCGGCAGCGGTCGGAACAGCGGCGATCGCGTCGACGACCTTCTTGGAGGCGTCGTCTGCGACCTCGCCGAAGATCGTGTGCTTGCCCTGCAACCACGGGGTCGGGTCGGTCGTGATGAAGAACTGCGAGCCGTTGGTGCCCTCGGCCTTGCCAGTGATCGCGTTGCGACGCAGACCGGCGTTGGCCATGGCGAGCACGTAGGGCTCGTTGAAGTTGAGATCCATGTTGATCTCGTCGTCGAAGTTGTAGCCGGGTCCGCCCACGCCCTGACCGAGCGGGTCGCCGCCCTGGATCATGAAGTTCGGGATGATGCGGTGGAAGATGACGTCCTTGTACAGTGGGCCCTCGCCGGGCTTGCCCGTGGCAGGGTGCGTCCAGTCCTGGGTTCCGTCGGACAGACCGACGAAGTTCTTGACCGTCTTCGGAGCCTGATCGGCGAAGAGGTTGACGACGATGTCGCCGTGGTTGGTGTGCAGAGTCGCGACGTGTGAGTGCTGAGGCATAGCACTATTGTCGCAGAGCTTCATATGACTTCGCTCGGCCCGGGCGGGCACGTTACCGCGCCACCGGCGAGATGGCAAGGGTCGCTTTTTCCCGCCCGACGTACAGACTCGTCTGGCAAGATGGGGTATTCCATACTCCAATCGACAGGAGAGCATCGTGAGCCTCACCCGCAAGCGGAAGAAGGAACTGCGTCGTCTGCAGCACGACGCCACTGAGCTTTGGGAGCACCAGCAGCAGTTGGTGGGTCACGCCGCTGACGTCGCCCGCGAGGCGAGCCGTCAGCTCGCAGGTGTCGGCCGCGAGCAAGTGTTGCCCGCCGTGCAGGACACCTACAACCGCCACTTCGCCCCCTCGGTGAACCGCGGAGTCAAGGTCGGCCGCGAGGTCATGGACAAGAAGGTCCTTCCCGCCGTCGGCGGCGTCATCGGCACCGCGATGTCGGCGTGGGATGTCGCGAACGCCAAGCGCCAGGGCCTCTCGTTCATGCGCGAGCCCGCTGCGCCGGTAAAGCGCGGACCAGGCGCAGGCTCGATCATCGCCATGATTCTTGGTGTCGCGGCCGCCGCCGGTGTGGTCTACGCCGCATGGCAGGCGCTGCGTACAGACGACGAGCTCTGGGTCGCAGACGACCCGCTCGCCGCACCCGACGCGTGAGCGTCGCTGACGAAAGATCAGCGGACGAAGGGGTGGACCCGCATTCGCGGGTGAAGGACGCTGCGGCTGCACGCGATCTCAAGATCGAGATCCGAGAGCGGCCGGCAGCGGGCAGTCTGCACGAAGCGGCCGAACTGCTCGGTATCGAGCCCTCGGCCGTCGTCAAGACTCTCGTGGTCAAGCGCCGTTCATCGCTCCCTGAGCCCGCCGAAGGGTCAGTGAACGGCGATGAGTACCTGTTCGCCCTCGTCCCCGGCGGACGCGCGATCTCATGGCCGAAGCTGCGCGCCGTCGTCGGTGTGAACAAGTTGCGCCTGCCCGAACCCGAGCTCGCTCTCGCTGCGACCGGGTATGAGCGCGGGACGATCGTGCCGATCGGCAGTACAACGGCCTGGCCCGTGTTCGCCGACGAGTCGATCGTCGGCCAGCGCGTTGCGATGGGAGCCGGCACGCACGGTTACAGCCTTTTCGTCGACGCGGATGATCTCATCGCCGCCTACGGCGCGACGGTTGCCGACATCACGATGGAAGAGACCCCGAGATAGGTCGTTGAGGGCCTCGCCCTTCGACAGGCTCAGGAGTCGGCGCGGGGTCAGGTGAGTTCGGCCATCCGCAGGGCGATGTCCACGAGCTTGACCCGCTGCAGTGCTGCCACCTCGACGAGCGAGAACCACCCCGCCATGTCGGTGGAGCCGTTCGCTTCGAAGCGCAGCTTCCCGCCGGAGATCTTCGCGCGGTAGACGATACGCAGTGTGTGCAGCGGAGCATCCGCCTTCTTCACTCGGCGGCCTGCGGGGATCACACGCGAGTGGACTCCGAGCAGCTCCTGCACATGCACGGTGAAGCCGGTCTCTTCGCGCACTTCGCGGCGCACGGCATCTTCTGGATCTTCTCCGGGTTCCAGCCCACCGCCTGGCATCGTCCACGCGACACGGCGACCCTCGGTCCAGCGCGCGAGAAGCACCCTGTCATCGTCATCGGTGACGACCGCGTACGCTGCGACTCGCAGATCCATGCGACTCACACTAGCGGGCGCTTCGTCGTGGTCACGACGTCCACGACGAGTGGGCCCAGCGCGTGCGCTGAGCCCACTCGGTCCGCTCTCGGTCAGCCGACCAGCATCCGTCGGCGCCTGATCACGAGCACCCCGCCGGCGACCAACAGTCCGAGAACCAGAGCGATGAGCATCACCGGAACCATGCCGCCAGTCCCGGGCAGTCCATCGCCACCGGCGGCGGCGGCGGTCACGGTCAACGCGGCTTCCGCAGAGAGCCCGGAGGTGACACCGGTGACCACGAGGGTGTGAGCACCTGGCTCCGCCGACTCGGGCACAGTGACCTGCAGGCGGAACGCTCCGCTGCCGTCTGCGGTCGCCGTCGCCAACTGGATCGGGTCGGAGTGCAGGACGATCGTGACCTGTTCCCCGGCCGCGTATCCGCGCCCGATGAGTTCGAACGACCCGCCCTGCATCACGGTGTCCGTGGACAGTTCGATCTCCGCTTCGAGCACCGGTGCGCTGCGCACCTCGATCGTCAGCGGCTCGGACTGCGAGGCGAGGAATGCCTCTGGATCTGAAGGGATGAATCGTGCGACGAAGGTGTGCTCGTCCGACGTCGCGATCTCGATGTCCGCTGTCGCGGAGCCTCCCGACACGCTCGCCGTTCCGACGACGGTCTCACCCTCGACGAACTCCACCGATCCGACGGCTGCGGACGGTTCGATCACCGCGGTCATAGCCACGAGATCGCCGACCACGACATCGTCTGCATCGGCCGTGAGCTGTACGCTCGTCGCTTCGGCGCCCGGTAGCGGTGCCCTCACCTGCAGGGTCACTACGGCCTCGATGTTCGAAACGGCACCCAGAGCGGTGATCGGATAGTCCCCGTCCATGGCGTCTTCCGCAACCGTGATCTCACCGGTGACGTTACCGTCGCCGTCCGCCTCGACGCTCACGGCATCCTCGCTTCCGAACCGAAGTTCCACTGCCTCACCCGGTGCGAATCCGGTGCCGCTGACCTCGACGGTGTCTCCGGGGGCGGCAGCGGCCGAAGAAAGCGTGATCTGCGGCGCATAGGGCGGCTCGGGCGCTTCGACCACGATCTCCAGCGTCACCGTCACCGAGATCACGCCGTCATCGACCGTCACCGAGACCTCGTGGGTGCCCGCATCGGCGTAGATGTGCTGGCCGATGACCTGACCCTCCACGACGTCAACCGAAGAGACAGGCGAGCCGTCACCCCAGTTGATCACTGCCGTGGCGTCGCCCGCTCCTCCGGTCGTCGTCGCGAGGGTCGCCTCGAACTCTTCTCCGGTGACCTGTGCGTCCACGGATGCGGCCTCGACACCCAGCGGCGCGACGCTGTTCGCATCACCATCCGATGCGATCGCGAACACGTGCACGCGGCCGTCGCGCAGGGAGCCTTCTTCCTGCGGCATCGTCAGCGATTCGACGACCTTCGGCTCGCCACTGTCGTCGAGGTCCAGAGCGATCGGCGCTGTCGCGTAGATCGCGGTGTTCTTGATGCTCGACTCCGCCCCGGTTCCAGACAGTCGCCCCTCGGAAACGGCCAGGACGGTGTTGCCGAAGGCCGGGTTGCCGGATGCGCCGACCCAGTCCCCGAACGAGATCGGAAGTGTCTGCTCGCTGCCGTCGGTGAAGTGCAGCACCGCTTCGGGCTGTCGGCTGCTTTCGGTCGCGGTTCCGACGAATGCGATCTGTGTGGCGCCCTCACCGAGGTCGACCCGCACAGTCTGTCCATCGCCAGTGATGTTGTCCGGCTCGCCGGGTGCGACATCGGGCAACAGGTAGCTCAGCTCAGTGCCGGCGATCTCAAGAGTCTCGCCCTGAACGAAGCCATCGGCGGCGAGCTTGTCGCGGAAGTAGCCGTGACCCTGGTTGTCGCAGTTCGCGGCTGTGACGCCGAGGTCGCCGATGCACACGTTGTTGAACGCGCCCACGAAGGTCTCATCGCGTGTCACGTGAATCGAGGTCGATGTCGAGGCGGCTGTGCCGTTCGAGTCGACCACGCTCACCGCGGCGGTGTAGACACCGGGAGCGGTGAAGGTGTGCGGTGCGATGACGCGCCATCCGCCCAGCTCGTCCCTGGTGAGAGTGATGTCCTCCACCGAGGTCCCGTCACCGTAGTCGACCGTGACCTCGTAGGCCGCGGCATCCGATTCGGTGCCGACGATCGTGGCGATCGACTGCTCGAAGAGCGTGTCGACGCTCACCTGCCGATCGCCCGAAGAGGTGAGCGCGAGCTCGCCTGCCTGTCCGGCGGTGGCGAACAGCTCGACCTCTGCCATCGACAGCGCATCTGCGCCGCCGGCGATCTCAAGACGGAAGCTCGTGTAGCTGCCGGTGCCAGAGGCCGTGAACGGACGCGTCTGCGTGTTCCACTGATAGGACTCGTCTTCTCGAGCGTCCAGTTCGACCCAGGTCTCGCCGTCGGTCGAACCCGACAGCGTCCACGACGCCGGCGCACTCTCAGGCGCGGTGCTGGTGAGGGTGTACTGCGACACCGACACCGGCCCGGACTTCGAGGTCCACGTCAGATCGGCGGTGCCCTCGCCGAAGTCGACCGACGAGTTCATGTTGTCGTCGACGAGAGCGCTCACCGATGTACCGTCGGCAGCTTCCAGCGTTCCGAGCGACGGTTTCGCGGCGTCCACGAGCACCTCGGGTACCTCGAGATCCTCGTCGAGGTCCTTCGCACCCCAGTTCGAGGGGGTGCCGCGCATCGTGAAGTTCAGTTCGCCGCCGTCGCGTAGCAGTGAGCCATCGAAGGTCGTGTCGATGATCGGTTCGCCGTCGAGTGTCACCCCGGCGACGTACTTGTCCCCGCTGGATGCCCCGTCGGCATTGATGACGACATCCGTGTCGCCGATCGAGAGCGTCGCGCTGTCGAACAGCGGGGTGCCGATCGTGTAGTCGCCTGAGCCGACCTCCAACGGATAGAAGCCCAGGGCGGAGAAGACGTACCAGGCGGAGAACTCTCCGTTGTCCTCGTCACCGGCGTAGCCCTGACCGATGTCAGATCCCACGAACAGTCGCTTCTGGATATCGCTGATCAGCTCTTGCGCCCCCGTGGGGTCACCGGCCTCGGCGAGCACGTAGGGGATGTGGTGCGCGACCTGGTTCGACATGCCAAGCATCCCGAGGCGCACATCGCGTGCCTCGCGCGCTTCATGGATGCCAGAGTGATCGGCCTTCTCGCGCGTGGTGAGGAAGTCGTGCAGTTCGCCGACCAGGCCGTCCCGACCGCCGTAGAGTGCGGCGAGGCCGGCGACGTCGTGCGGGGCGTGGAACGCGAACGTCCATCCGCTGGCCTCGGTGAACGCGCCACCCCACGCCTTCTTGTTGAAGTCGGCGCCCTCGGGCCAGCTGCCGTCGGCGTTTCGCGCGGTGAACATGCCCGCATCGGGGTTGTACATCTCGACGAAGTGTCGCGCACGCGCCTCGAAGTAGGTCGCCTCCTCGAGAAGGCGGTCGACGCGATCCGCCGGAGTCTCAGGGTCTTCGGCGAGCGCTGCAGCCATCTCAGCGATTCCGAAGTCGTTGATGAAGCCTTCCAGGCCCCACGACGCACTTTCATGCGTGTGCTCTGGCGTGTAACCGAGGAAGATCGACTGCTCGAGGCCCTTGCGGCCCACCGCGCTGGACTCGGGACGAACGGTCGCGTTCTTCAGAGCGGCGTCGTAGGCCTCGAGTGCCGTGTCGGTCTCGAGAGAGCCGGCGAGGTACGCCTCAGCGAATGCCACGTCGGAGCTCGTGCCGGTCATCAGGTCGGCGTACCCGGGTGACGACCAACGCGCTACCCATCCGCCATCGCGATACTGCTGAACGAAGCCGTCGACGAGTTCCTCCGTCTGCTCGGGGTACAGCAGTGAGTACAGCGGCCAGGCGGTGCGATATGTGTCCCAGAAGCCGTTGTTGACGTAGATCTTGCCGTCGACGATCGCGGCGTTGGTCTCGGTGTCCGTGGCAGAGCCCGTCTTCGGCGAGACCGGGCTCGCGTACTGGTAGACCGGGTCGGCCGCCGTTCCGGTGTTCTCGAACTGTGAGTTCGGGTACAGGTTCAACCGGTAGAGGCTCGAGTAGAGGTTGACCAGTTGGGGATCAGTCGCACCCTCGACGCTGTGGATGACACTCAGACGGTCGTTCCACTGCGTGCGCACAGCGGCGTGGGCGTCGTCGAACGAGACGCCGTCGAGCTCGAAGCCATGGTTCGCAACGGCCTGATCCTGCGAGATGAACGACGAGGCGATGCGCAGTTCGACGGTCTTGTCGGACGTCGTGTCGAAGGCGGCATACCGCGCGGAATCACGATTGCCGCGCGTCGTCGGCCCAGCGGCGGTGGTGGTGCTGTCGAACGTGCCGTACACGAACATACGGGAGCGACCCGGCCATCCGGATCCGCCGTCGACCCAGCCGGTGACGGTGTCGCCGTCGATCGTGAGCTTGGAGTCGCCTTCGAGTTTGTCGACCAGCACGGAGCCGGTGTCACCTGTGAACGTGAAGCGGTAGATGGCGCCGTGATCGGTTGCCGTCACCGCGGTCTCGATGCCGTTCTCGAACGCGACTTCGTAGATGTCGGGGCGTGCGGTCTCGTTCTCGTGACGGAACGGCAGCCGGCGATCGTCCAGGGTGGACGTCGGGTTCGCATTCGCTGCGGGCAGCACGGCGAGCTGGTTACGGTCGCCCATCCAGATGCTCGGTTCGTGGGAGAAGCCGATGCCCTCCAATGCCGGCAGATTCTGTGCGGTGTTGGAGCGCTGGTAGTTGTAGATCGTGCCGTGGTTGTCGGCGTCGGTCATCGGGACGATGAAGTTGAAGCCGTTGGGCCACGCTGTCGCGGGGATGTTGTTTCCGCGCGAGAAGCCGCCGGTGGAGTTCGTGCCGCGGCGGGTGTCGACGTAGGAGACGAGTCCGTCGGAGGTGTCGCGCGCCGGGCGGGGAGCGATCTCGATGTCGTCGATCCATCCGGTCAGCGCGGTACCTGCCGTCGGAACCTCGATCGCCGTGACGTCGTCGCCGGGGTGATCGTACGACAGCAGGATCTCGGTGATCGTACGGCCTTCGAACTCGCCGAGATCGACGGTGACCTTGTTCCACTGGTCTGGCCAGAGTTTGTTCGCCTGACCCTGCGCGGTGGCGTTGGCGCGGTAGCCGTACGTGTCGACGGCTTCGCTCGCCGAGAGCGTGCCGCCGTCATCGAAGCGCAGATCGACAGCGACGAACGTCGCCGCGTACGTCTGCCCTCCGTCCAGCTGCGGAAACACCAGGTACGACAGCGCGGTGTCGCTCTCGACAGCGATGTCGAGTTCGTCGTAGAGGATGCTGGACGAAGAGGCGGGACCGGCGTCGATGTGGCTTCCGGCGTAGTTCAAGGCCTTGGTACCGGTGAAGCCGACATTCGTCTTCGCGGTGTGCGAGCTCTTCGGGCCGGAATCGACCGTCAGCGCCAGATCGTTCGGTGAAGCCGCCGCGTCGTCCGTCTCGATCAGGTCCCAGCCGGCGAGCTGGAGAAGGCCGCCGGCCTGATTCGCCGTGATGTCGAGGCGGTAGAAGAGGAAAGGATCGCTGGGGGTGTCCAACTCGAAGCTGCGTTCCTGGCCTCGCCCTGAGAACGACTCGCCCGTGCGCGTGTCGAGTGTCGTCCACTCGGTGGCGTCGTTCGAGCCCTGAAGGGTGAAGTTCTTCGGGTCGCGGTCGGGCGCGTCGTCACCGGAGGTGAGGGTGTATCGGCTGACGGGTGCCGCGTCACTGAACTCGTACTGCACCCACGCCGTGTTCTCGAATGCGAGCCACTTCGAGCCGGAGTTCCCGTCGGCGAGCTTGGCCGCGGTCTCGTTCGGCGCGTTCTCTGCGGATGCTGATGCCGCAGGAGCTCGATCGAGCAGGCTGCCCGGTGCGAAGCGCTGGCCTGTGACGTTGACCGCTTCACCCGTTCCAGTCAGCGTCGGCGTCGCATCGTCGGACTCGAAGGACGAGGAGAACTCGGTCGTCGCGGCTGCCGTTGCCGGCGCGGGCACCAGGAGGGCCGCGGCCACGGCGGCGGTGATCGCCGCTCCCGTCGCACGGCGCATCAGACGGGTGCGCGGTGTTTTCACTCGGGTCGAGACCGTCATTCTGGCTCCTTCAGCTGCCTTGCTGTGTGAATGTAAGAGAATATGACATCGCTGTCATATATGGTGAGGACGCTACCATAGCGCGAGCACGACAGGGAAGAGCGAATGAGCAGATCAGAACTGAGCGAGACCGAAAGCGCGCCCCGTGCGACACTCGCTCACGTCGCCGAACGCGCCGGCGTCAGCCTGAAGACAGCGTCGCGGGCACTGGGTGGCGAGTCTTACGTCAGCGCAGCGACCAGAGACCGCGTGCTCACGGCTGCGCGTGAGTTGGACTACCAGCGAAACACCGCGGCCAGCCTGCTGGCGAGCGGCCGCCTCGCCGATTCCATCGGCCTCGTCACGGGCGACTTCACGAACCCGTTCTACTCCGCTCTCGCGCAGGCGATCGAAGACGAGATCCGCCCGCACAGCATCCATCTCTCCGTGGCGAATTCACGGGAATCGGCCGAGCAGGAATGGCGGATCGTGCACGACCTCGCCGATCGCCAGACCAAGGCGCTCATCGTCGTCTCTGCGATGCCCGAGCACAGCGCCTATCTGCAGCTGCAGGCACGTGGCATCCCCCTGGTCTTCATCGACCGTCCCTCTGAAGACGTCGATGCGGACTCGGTGGTCTTCGACAACCGCGAGGGCGGGCGCATCGCCGCGCGACATCTCCTCGAGTCCGGGCATTCACGCATCGCCTTCATCGGTGACTACAGCTGGCTTCCCACCTTCCGCGACCGTCACGCAGGAATGGCTGACGAACTCGACGACTCGGCTGCCTCGGGCTGGCGCGAGCTCGTGCGCGCCGACGCGCACGATGCAGCCTCGGCGCGCAGACACACCGCGGAGTTGCTCGCCCTGCCGGAACCGCCGACCGCGATCGTCGCGGGGAACAACCGCATCATGCTCGGTGTCATGGAAGAGCTCACCGCGGCGCGCCCCGCTCAACGCCCCGCAGTCCTCGGTTTCGATGACGTCGAATGGGCGCGCGTGCTGGGCATCAGCGTCGTGACCGGCGATGTCGAACAGCTCGGTCGTCGCGCCGCCCAGCTCGCCGTCGCAAGGCTCGCCGATCGCTCAGCAGCGTGGGAGCAAGCCGTACTGCCGATGCAACTCATCCCACGCGGGTCTGCGGAACGGAATGCATAGTCGGGGCATGCTCATCGATGCACGGAACTGCGAGAGCCCCGGC
>JBEBSN010000045.1:0-21099 GCA_040394295.1 Microbacterium sp. | reverse complement strand
CGGTACAGCTCGAGGTAGTCCATCCCCTGCAGGATCTGGTAGCTGAACTCGGTGTAGCTGATGCCCTCATCAGAGTTCAGCCGCGCAGCGACGGCATCCTTCTTGAGCATGGTGCCCACGCGGTAGTACTTGCCGACCTCGCGCAGGAAGTCGATCGCCGACAGCGGCGCCGTCCAGTCGAGGTTGTTGACCATACGCGCGGCGTTCTCGCCTTCGAAGCTGAGGTATCGCTGCACCTGTGCACGGAGGCGGTCCACCCACTCCTCGACGGTCTCGCGGGTGTTGAGCGTGCGCTCTGCCGTCGGCCGCGGGTCGCCGATGAGCCCCGTAGAGCCACCGACGAGGCCGAGTGGTCTGTGGCCGGCGAGCTGGATGCGGCGCAGCGTCAGCAGCTGCACGAGGTTACCCAGATGCAGGCTCGGGGCAGTCGGATCGAATCCGCAATAGTACGTGATCGGGTCCCCGGCGAGAAGGGCGCGCAGCGCCTCCTGGTCGGTGGACACATGGACGAGGCCGCGCCACACGAGCTCGTCCCACACGTTCTCGAACGTGGGGTCGATCGCGGGTTCGGCAGTCGTCAGAACGGGAGTTGACACGCGCTCCAGGTTATCAGCGCGGGCGGGCACCCCAACTACCGCGGGTCGCCTTCGAGTTCACGGATGTACCCGGCGAAGCCCGGAACCGGAATGGTCACGCGCCCATGCCCCTCGGCGTGTATCAAGCCCTTCGCGATCAGGCGCGCGCGCACTGAGGACAGACTGCGCGAACTCACATCCAGCACGTCGGCCAAGTCTGCGCGGTCGACGCTGCCGTGCTTCTTCTGCAGCCAGGCGACAGCGACGAGGAAGCGCCGTTGGTTCGGTGTGGTGTTCGCCCAACGCGCGGCGAAGAGATTTCGCAGATCGCGGTCGACGCTGGAGCGCGCGGCCTTCACATCGCGCTCGGTGATCGTGCTGCCGGCATCCGGGCGACCAGCGGCCACCCACGCCGCATCTCCGTAGAGCTGCACAGCATACGGATAACCGGCCGCGAGCTCGGCGGCGAGTTCGAGAGCTTCCGCCTCCCAAGCGACATCGAGCTCGGCGGCCGGATCGCGCAGGGCTGCGACCTGCGCACCGACGGTCAGCATCTCCAACGGGCGATAGGCGAAGCGTTCGCTGAACGTCACGGCGTCCGCGATCTGTTCGGGCGCATTCGGAAGACCGGCGGCGTAGACGGCCGCCGGAATGTCGGGTGCCTCCGCCTGCAGATGCTGCCAGGCATAGGCGAGGGTGCGGATGCCGTCTGGGTCGGCAGACTGCACCTCGTCGATGAAGAGGACCAGCGCCCTGACGCGCTTTCGATCCTCTGTGGTGGTGCGGATCAGCCTTTCGAGCGCCCTGGCCCCGACGGTGTCCAGCGGTGAGTTCTGCGCGCTCTTCGCGCTGACGGAGGCGATGCCTGGCACCCCGACGGTGACGGTGAGCTCATCGACGTGTTTGCGCACGGACTTCGCGGCCTCTTGCGGCCAGGATCCGGTCGCCTCGCGTATACCGTCGACGATCTGGGCGATCAGTCCACCTGGCTCGCCAGCCGTCACCCAGATGCAGAGAGCATCTCGTTCTGCCGCAAGCCGCTGATAGGCCCGAAGCAGCGAGGTCTTGCCGATGCCGCGTTCACCGAACGCGACATGAATGCGGCCGATCAGCCTCTGCAGATCGACCATGAGCGAGAGCCGCTCGTTGAACTCCTCGATCAGCTCACCCCGGCCGGGGACAGCACGGGCGATCTCGCCTGGTGTGTACGGGCTGGGCTGCATCGGGCCTCCATCGACGAGATACTTGGAGATACTTCGTGCCAAGTATCTAGAAGTATCCATGAGGCGTCAACGCCCGATATTGTGGCGAGCATGATCGCCTGGACCGACGGCACGTGGACGAATCCTCCGGCTGAGATCGACGACCGCGGGAGCCACCTCGACGTGACTGCGCGCGAGGGAAGCGATGCGTGGCGTCACACAGCGTACGGGTTCGTGCACGCCGACGCCCACGCACTGTTGGCGCCGCTGGCTGTCGGTGAGGCCATGGAGGTCTCATTCCGCGCCACATGGGAGGGACAGTTCGATCAGGCAGGCCTGTATGTGCAGACCGACGAAGAGCATTGGATGAAGTCCGGTGTGGAATTCTCCGACGGCCATCTCGGGCTCGGCGCGGTCGTCACCGACATTCGTTCGGATTGGTCCGTCGGCTATGTCGACGAGTGGCATGACGCCGAGATCACGATGCGCGTGAGCCGATGGCCGGATGCTCTGATCGTGCGTGCGCGTGCCGGGGAAGGCGACTGGCGTTTAGTGCGCGTCGCGCCGTTCGACGCCGACGGCGATGCCGGTGCCGGCCCATTCGTCGCCGCCCCCACGCGCGCGGGCCTTGTCGTGGAGTTCACTCGCTGGGAGCGCGGAGCCGCCGACGAAGAGCTGCACTGAGCTCGCTCAGAGCCCCAGCGCGTGCACTGCTGCCTGCGCACGGGCGATGAGCTCAGCCCGCTGCTCGGCCACTCGCACAGGCGCGGTTCCGCCGGTACCCGCACGAGAGGCGACCGATCCCTCGATGCTCAGCACCTCGCGCACGGCCGGCGTGAGGTGCGGTGAGACCTGGGCGAGGAGTTCAGCCGACGCATCTTCCAAGCCGATCCCCTGCGTTTCACAGGCCTTGACCAACGCGCCGGAGATCTCATGAGCGTCACGGAACGGTACCCGCTGCTTGACCAGCCACTCGGCGACGTCGGTCGCAAGCGAGAAGCCCTGCGGGGCAAGCTGTGCCATCCGCTCGGTGTCGAATGTGAGCGTCGCGACCATGCCTGCGAAGGCAGGGAGCACGACCTCAAGCGTCTGCACTGAGTCGAAGACCGGTTCTTTGTCCTCCTGCAGGTCACGGTTGTACGCGAGGGGCAGTGCCTTGAGTGTCGCCATGAGTCCGGAGAGGTTGCCGATAAGCCTCCCGGATTTGCCGCGGGCGAGCTCGGCGATGTCGGGGTTCTTCTTCTGCGGCATAATGCTGGAGCCTGTGGAGTAGCCGTCGTGCAGCGTCACGAAACCGAACTCCCGGGTGTTCCAGAGGATGATCTCTTCGCTGAGCCGCGACAGGTCGATCCCGGTCATCGCTGTGATGAATGTGAACTCTGCCACGACATCGCGTGCCGCGGTGCCATCCAACGAGTTCTCGGCGGGACGGTCGAGCCCGAGTTCGCGCGCGACGAGCTCGGGGTCGAGGCCCAGCGTCGAACCAGCCAGCGCTCCCCCACCATACGGCGAGGTGCCGGCGCGCACGCGCCAGTCGACGAGCCGCTCGAGCTCGCGCACGAGCGGCCACGCGTGCGCCTGACGGTGGTGGGCGAGCTGCACCGGCTGCGCGTGTTGCAGATGGGTGCGCCCGGGAAGAATCGCGTTCGGATGCGCCTCTGCCTGAGCGACCAGGGCGTCAATGACGCGCAGAATATCCCTTGCGATTACCTTCGCGTGATCGATGAGGTACATGCGCACGAGCGTGGCGATCTGATCGTTGCGGCTGCGGCCGGCGCGAAGGCGCCCGCCGAGCTCCGGACCGAGCTCGGCGATCAGCGCCTGCTCGAGCGCGCCGTGCACGTCTTCGTCGGAAGGAGCCGGTCGCAGCGTGCCATCGGCGATCTTCTGCGCAACGGCATCCAGCCCGGCATGCATCTGTTGCTCTTCCTCGGGCTCGAGGTAGCCGGCTGCAGCGAGCGCCTTGGCGTGCGCGTGGGAGCCTGCAATGTCGTAGGGGGCGAGGATCCAGTCGAAATGTGTCGAGCGGCTCAGCTCGACCAGCTCGGGTGATGGTCCGCTTGCAAATCGTGCACCCCAGAGGGCGCCCTCGTTCGTGCCGGTGTTCTTCGCCTCGCTCATCCCTTCAGCCTACCGACCCCGCCGCCGACCCCCGGAACGATCCGGGAGGCGCGCTCGAGCGCCCATTCGAGGGGACCCCGGCCGACGAGCAGCGCCCACAGCGTGCATCCGACGATCGTGCCGACGGTGAGTGGCCAGAACGGGTCGAGCATTCGGAACCCTGTCAGATCGCCCGTGTCACCGATCATTGCGAGCGCCACACCAGCCCACACCAGCAGCTGGGCGGTGTATGCCGTCAGCGGCATGGCGCCGGTGGCGCGGAACGGCAGCGTGACCGCCTTCATCGCACGGAGGCGGCACAGCAGAAGGCAGACCGCGAGCACCGCCATGACGAACCCACCAGTGCCGACGGTTTCCAGCACTCCGGAGGAATGCGGCGCAGCCGTCCAGACGGCCAACCAGTACTCACCCGCCGCAGGAGGCGGCACCTCTGCGATGCCATAGCCGAAGACGGCAAGCGCAGCACCAGAAACGAGCATCCGCACCTGTACGACGAGTCGAGCGACCCCTGCCCGAGCCGCCCCGAGCCCGGCCAGCACGAATGCGATCCAGAGGGTGAACGGATAATTCCACCCGAGCAGTACCGACAGCTCTTCACCCAGCGGCGCCCGCCATACGTCGAGGTCGTTCAGCAACGGCTGCGCAAACGGCATGGCTATCGCGATCGCCGCGGCGATCCACAGGAGGGGTCGGGCCGAGAACCGAGTGAACGACAGCGCGAGCAGAAACAGGATCGCGTAAGCGGGCAGGATCACGTAGACCGGGACGCCGGTGAGGACCAGCAGGATGCCGAGAACGAACAGCGCGGCAGCCCGCAGCGCCAGGCGTTGCCGCGCCACGCTCATCTGCGCGTGCGGCAACGGTGTGCGCCCTCCGGTGACCAGGCCGATCGAAACGCCGGCGAGCGTCGCGAACATGACCGAGGAACGCCCGTCCACGACCGAAGTCCATGTGTCAGGCGCCGACCACACCCACCCCTCGGCAGTGACGAGCAGATGCGCGGCGAACATCCCGACGACGGCGAGTCCCCTGGCGAGGTCGACCCCGGCGATCCGTCGGGGTCCGTTGAGTCGATTCCAGTTCTTGCGCATGCGACCCTTCGACAGGCTCAGGGGGAGCAAGTGCATTCCGGTCAATGAGCCTGTCGAAGGGCTCAGGCCTGGCGCAACAGCCAGACCAGAAGTGCCTTCTGAGCGTGCAGCCGGTTCTCCGCCTCGTCCCACACGACGCTCTGCGATCCGTCGATGACCTCGGAGTCGACTTCGTAACCGCGGTCGGCCGGGAGACAGTGGATGAATATCGCGTCCGGATCAGCGATGCTCATGGTCTCGCGTGTGACCTTGTAGCCACCGAGATCGCGAATGCGTGCGATCTTCTCCTCCTCCTTGCCCATCGACACCCAGGTGTCGGTGACGACGACGTCTGCGCCTGCAGCTGCCTCGACCGGGTCGGTGAGAAGAGTGATCGATCCTCCGGTTTCAGCGGCACGCCGATCCGCCGCCTCGATGATGTCAGCGCGGGGCGCGTACGACTCGGGTGAGGCGATGCGCACGTGCATCCCGGCTGTGACGCCAGCGAGTGCGTAGGAATGCGCCATGTTGCTCTGACCGTCACCGAAGAAGGTCAGGGTGAGGCCCTTCAGGTCGCCCTTGTGCTCTCGGATGGTGAGGAGGTCGGCGAGCAACTGGCAGGGGTGGAAATCATCTGAGAGCGCGTTGACGACCGGCACGCGCGTGCCCTCGGCCATCTCCTCCAGACCCGCCTGCGCATACGTGCGCCATACGATCGCCGCGACCTGGCGCTCGAGCACACGCGCAGTATCGGAGGGAGTCTCCTTGCCGCCGAGCTGGCTGTTCGCTGTCGAGATGATCAACGGGGTTCCGCCGAGATCGGCGATGCCGACAGCGAATGATACGCGCGTGCGGGTTGAGGACTTGTCGAAGATCACCGCGACCGTCTGGGGCCCGGCGAGTGACTTGTCGGCCCAGCGGTCCTTCTTGAGCTCGACGGCGAGATCGAGGATCTCGGCCTGCTCTGCAGGTGTGAGGTCGTCGTCGCGCAGCAAATGGCGGGTCATGCGGGTACCTTTCGGGTGTCGGATGCTGTCGCCGCCGCCTGCACGTCGGCGAGTGCTGCGGCGAACAGCGTCTGGAATTCTTCGACCTCGGCGTCGCCGATGTTCAGAGCAGGCGCGATGCGCACAGTCTGCGGGTTGGCAGCGTTGACGATCAGCCCGTGGCGCTGCGCGGCAGCCACGAGGTCGCCGGCGACCGGCTGCGTGAGCGCGACTCCGATGAGAAGCCCGAGTCCGCGGACGCCGCCGATGAGCGGTGATTCCATGCTCTCGATCACGGAGCGCAACTGCTCACCCCGCGCGGCCGCATTCTCGACGAGATGGGAGTTCTCGATCTCGGCCAGCACGGCGTCGGCCACTGCGGTTCCTAGCGGGTTGCCGCCGAACGTCGAGCCGTGCGATCCCGGGGTGAACAGCGAACTCGCCGCACCGTAAGTGACCAGCGCGCCGATCGGGAAGCCCCCACCGATGCCCTTGGCGACGGTGATGGCATCGGGAGTGATGCCCGCATGGCTGAAACCGAACCAGGCACCGGTGCGGCCGGCTCCGGTCTGGATCTCATCCACGATGAGCAGCGCACCATGCTTCAGCGTCAGCGATCGCGCGGCGGCGAGATAGCCCTCCGGAAGTTCGACGACCCCCGCTTCGCCCTGGATCGGTTCGACGAAAACAGCCGCGACGCGATCGTCGAGCGCCGCTTCCAGCGCCTCGACCGTCGCGGGGATGTGCTCCACTCCTCCGGGCATCGGTTCGAACGGCGTGCGGTACGCCTGATTCGCCGTCAAAGCGAGCGAGGCCATGGTGCGGCCGTGGAACGCGTTCTCCAGCGCGAGGATGCGGGGGCGTTCGCTGCCACCGTGCAGACGAGCGAGTTTGAACGCAGCTTCGATGGCTTCGGCGCCGGAGTTCGAGAAGAACACTCGGCCGTCGATGCCCGCACCGGCAAGTCGCTTCAGGCGTGCGGCGAGCGCAAGCTGCGGAGGTGTGGCGAAGTAGTTCGACACGTGCGCGAGAGTCGCGGCCTGCCTCGAGAGCGCCTCGACGAACACCGGATGAGCGTGGCCGAGCGAGGTGACAGCGATGCCGGCGAGAAAGTCGAGAAGGCGGTTGTCTTCGCCATCCCAGAGATATGAGCCCTCGCCGCGCGTGAGCAGCGCAAGCCGATCCCCTGCGTTGTGCACGAGGTCGCGTGCGACGTCATCTTGCCAGACGGTCATGCCGTCACCCCTGATTCTCCGAGTACCACTTCTGTTCCGATTCCTTTGCTGGTGAAGAGTTCGACGAGCACCGAGTGCGGAAGCCTGCCATCGATGATCGCCGCCGCATCCACTCCGCCCTCGACCGCTTCCAAGCACGCGCGCATCTTCGGGATCATCCCCGACTCAAGTTTCGGCAGCATGTCGAGGAGGTCTGCTGAGGTGATGTGCGAGACGAGCGAGTCACGATTGGGCCAATCGGCGTAGAGCCCGGCGACATCGGTGAGTATGACCAGTTTCGCCGCGTTCAGTGCGACAGCGAGGGCGGATGCCGCGGCATCCGCATTCACGTTGAGTGACTGGCCCGGGTGATCGAGATCCGGCGCGATGCTGGAGACGACCGGGATACGACCCGCCGCCAGGTGGTCGAGCACGGGCGTCGGATCGACCTCGACAACGTCTCCGACGCGACCAAGATCGACTTCTGACCCATCGATGACGACGCCGCGGCGACGCCCACCGAAGAGCCCGGCATCTTCACCACTGAGTCCGGTGGCAATGGGACCGTGCGAGTTGATCTTCGCAACCAACTGCGGGTTGACCTGACCGGTCAGCACCATGCGCACGACGCTGATGGCCTCGGTGCTGGTGACGCGGTAGCCGCCCTTGAACTCGCTCGGTATCGCCAGGCGATCAAGCATGTTGGAGATCTGCGGACCGCCGCCATGCACGACGACGGGCTGCACGCCGACATAGCGGAGGTACGCGATGTCCTGCGCGAACGCCTCTTGCAGTTCATCGCTGATCATCGCGTTTCCGCCGTATTTGATCACGACGATCTGGTCACGGAACTTCTTCAGCCACGGCAGGGATTCGATCAGCGTCGTCGCCTTGAGCTCAGCGAGATCGGGCGGTGTGTCCTGGAGATCTGTCATGAGGCGTACGCGCTGTTCTCGTGAACGTAATCGTGGGTGAGGTCGTTGGTGTAGATGGTCGCTGATTCTTCGCCGACCTTCAGGTCGATGAGGATGCCCGTGGCGCGCGGCGTCAGATCAACGTCCTCACGCGGGCGATCGGGCCCCCCGGCCGTGCAGACGCGGACACCGTTAAACGTCACATCGACATCGTAGGGATCAAATTTTGCCTGTGTCGTGCCGATTGCCGCAAGGACGCGCCCCCAATTGGGATCGTTGCCGAAGATCGCCGCCTTGAAGAGGTTGTTGCGGGCGACTGAGCGGCCGACCTCGACCGCGTCGGGTTCGGAGGCGGCGCCGACGACCACGATCTGGATGTCATGGCTCGCGCCCTCGGCGTCCTGCTGCAACTGCTGGGCGAGATCCAGACACAGCAGCGTGAGCCGATGGGTGAAAACCTCCAGATCGGGCCGGACGCCCGAAGCTCCCGAGGCGAGTAGCGTCACCTGATCGTTCGTCGACATGCAGCCGTCGGAGTCGAGCCGGTCGAAGGTCGTGCGCGTCGCCTGCCGCAACGCCAAGTCGAGCTCGGACGCCTCCAACACGGCATCGGTCGTTATCACGACGAGCATCGTGGCAAGACCGGGTGCCAACATCCCGGCGCCCTTCGCCATGCCCCCGATTGTCCAGCCATCCTCTGTGATGACGGCACCCTTGGGCCGGGAGTCGGTGGTCATGATGGCCTCGGATGCTGCGGCTCCGCCGTCCGCGCTCAGCCCCGCGATCGCGCGCTCAGTACCGTTGAGCACATTCGCGCGAAAGACCTCATCGCCGACGCCGATGAGCCCGGTTGAGCACACAAGGATGTCGCCGGCGCTGACACCGAGAAGTTCAGCCGCCTTCTCTGCTGTTTGGTGCGTGGTCTGAAACCCGAAGCTGCCTGTGAAGCAGTTCGCTCCGCCGGAATTGAGCACAATCGCCTCGACGGTGCGGTCCTGGATCACCTGCTGCGACCAGATGATCGGATTGGCCTTCGCCCGATTGCTAGTGAAGACGGCAGCTCCCACCTTGAGCGGGCCGCGGTTCACGACGACGGCGACATCGGGCTTTCCTGTGGACTTCAGGCCCGCGGCGACTCCGGCCGCCTCGAAGCCTGCGGGTGCGGTGACGCTCATGGTGCCACTCCGTTCACTGAGAGTGCCCGGTCTTCGGGAAGACCGAGCGCGAGATTCATGGACTGGATGGCGGCGCCAGCGGTGCCTTTGACGAGGTTGTCGACGGCGGTGACGACGACGACGCGACCTGCTGCGCGATCGATGGCGAGACCGATGAGAGCGGTGTTCGCACCCATCACGTCGGCCGTGCGTGGGAAGTGCCCTTCCGGCAGCAACTGGACGAACTTCTCCTCGCCATACGCGCTTTCCCACGCAGCGCGGATCTCGGCATCGCTGACGCCATCGACGATCGGAGCTGTCGAGGTGGCGAGGATGCCCCTTGCCATGGGCACGAGCACGGGAGTGAAGGAGATGCGCGCGAGCGGAGCACCAGCGGCCGCATCCGACCCCTGAGCCTGTCGAAGGGCCTGCTGGATCTCAGGGATGTGCCGGTGCGTGCCGCCGACGGCATAGGGATTCGCCGAGCCGAGGATCTCGCTCGCGAGGAGGTTGGGCTTCAGGCTCTTGCCTGCACCGGAGGGGCCGACAGCGAGCATGGTGACGATGTCACCCTGGTCGATCACGCCTGCAGCGACTCCCGGCACAAGACTGAGGCTCACGGTCGAGGCGTTGCAGCCAGGGGCGGCGATCCTGGTCGCGCCGCGAAGCGCTTCTCGCTGCTTCTGGCCACCGACGAGGAGCTCGGGAACACCGTAAGTCCATGGTTCATGGAAGTCGCCGCCGTAGAACGCATCCCAAGATGCCTCAGACGTCAGCCGGTGGTCAGCGCCGGCGTCGATGATCAGCGGTACATCGCCGAGAGCATCCGTGTACTGCCCCGACTGCCCGTGCGGAAGCGCGAGGAAGACGATGTCGTGCCCCGCGAGGATTTCCGGGGTGGTGTCTTGCAGCGTGAGATGCGCCAGCGACCGTAGATGCGGCTGGTGCTCGATGAGCGGCTGCCCTGCGTTCGAGTGCGCGGTGACGGTGCGGATCTCAATGTCGGGATGACTCGCGAGCAGGCGCAGAATCTCGCCGCCCGCATAGCCGGATGCGCCGGAGACGGCGACGGTATGCGTCATGGTTCTACCTTAACGGTCGTGGGTGCCGGGACATTCGTCCCCTGAGCTGATCCGGACTGCGGCGACACCGGTGTCCACGCCGCGAAGCGACGGGAGTCTCCGGTGTCGCCTACAGTCGGCGGCCGCCCGTGGACCGCTGAGCCGGTCGGAGCGTCAGAGAACGAAGGCTACGGCGTCGACGCACGACGACAACGCTCAGAGCGAGCGTCGAAGGGGCGGACACGGCCGAAGGCATGTCGTGAGATTAGCGCTGGTACTGCGGCGTTCGCAAATCCTTGGCTTCGGCGAGCACCGGTTCCAGCGGTGCGGCGAAGAACGCGCGCTCGTGCTGCGCTGAGATTTCGAAGGCCCGAAACATCCGCACGCGGGTGTCGTCGCTCGCGTGCGCAGCGGCGCGTGTGACGAAGTCGATCGCCTGCCGGTTGGCCTCCTCGAAAGCGGGGTCCGCGTACGTGGCCAGCCACGACGCATATGGATGCTGTGGGTCTCGTGCGTACGCGCCGAAGACGCCTGCGTTCAGCCGGACTCCCAGATCGGTGTAGAGCCAGTAGCACGGCAGCAGCGCAGCGATCAGCTCACCATAATCGCCACGGTAGGCGGTCGCACGCAGGTGGTCGAGGTACGCGGTCGTCGCTGGCGCTTCGCTGACGGCGATGCCCTGTCGGCCGCGGTCGTGTGCCTCTGCGAGACGAGAGGAGTGCAGTTCGAGTTCGACAGCGATGGCGCTGTGTGCCGAATGCGCCCAGAACGACTGCTCTGCTGACGAGGGCGCCAGTCGCGCCGCATCAGCGAGCAGACGCGCGTATTCATGCAGATAGAGCGCGTCCTGTGCGAGGTAGAACAGGAACGATTCCTGGCGCAGGGTGCCGTCGGCGAGCGAGCGGATGAACGGCAGCGCGTCGATCTCGACGCGCACGGGTGCGATCCGCTCCCACCAGTCGGCTTCGACCTCCGCGGCGGTCGGTCGGGTGTCGCCGCTACCCCGCTGCCACAACCCGGCGAAGTGGTTGATCGGACCGTGTCCAGCGCCTACGGCGAGTTCCTCCCCCGCCCGCAGAGACTCACGGAGCCACGCCCGGGAGGATGCCACGGCCTGAGCCCAGCCTTCACCCCGCGCGCGATGTGTGGCGAGTGCCGACGAAAGCGAGCAGCCGGTGCCGTGGGTCGCGCTGGTGGCGATTCGTGGCCCGCTGAACTCGCAGATCTCACCGGAAGGCTCGACGAGTGCATCCGGTGTCTCATCACCGGGCAGATGACCGCCCTTGACGAGCACGGCCGTGCCCGTTGACGATGCGAGTCGGCGCCCGAGTTCGAGTGCGTCCGACCAGGAATCGATCGCAGCGGTGCCTGTGAGCGCAGCCAGCTCAAGAAGATTGGGAGTGATCAGGTCGGCCTGAGCGAGCAGACCACGCAACCCTGACTCTGTGTCGGCCTCGAGCAGACGGTCTCCTGCGGTCGACACCATCACCGGGTCGACGACGACGATCGGCGGACGCACACGCGCAACCCAGTCGGCAACGACACCGACGACCTCGGCGTTCGCGAGCATGCCGATCTTCACAGCGTCGATGTCGATGTCGTCGGCGACGGCGTCGAGCTGCGCTCGGAGGAAGTCCGTAGGCGGGACATGTACGCCTCGCACACTCCGGGTGTTCTGCGCGGTCAACGCGGTGATCACGGCCATGCCGTATCCGCCATTGGCTGCGATGGATTTCAGATCCGCCTGTACGCCCGCACCTCCGGAGGGATCACTCCCGGCGATGCTGAGCACACGCGGTACGGCGGATTCGATGGACGATGGACGCAGACGATCGCTCAATGCGACATCCCTTCGCTAGTACGAACTAGATCAGGTTCGACGGGTGTGTTCTCAGCCGCATGGTGCGGCACCCCGTGTCACTTCTGCCTGCAGTCTAGGGCAGGTTCCCTCGCTGGCGATCGCGGCATCCGCATTTCGCTCGATCAAGGCCGCCTCGTCGTCGACGATTCGGCTTTGCCGGTGTGGCTCGCCCTCAGTCGCGGATGCGCGCGCCGAAACGCTCTGTCGCGACAGCGACACCTGCCAACTTGGCCTCTGTCGCTTCGGCAGCTGTCAACGTGCGATCAGGCGCACGGAATCGCAGCGCATACGTCAGGCTCTTCTGGCCCTCGTCGAGGCCCTGACCGCGATAATCATCGACCAGCCGCGCCGACTCCAGCAGCTCTCCCGCACCCTCCACGAGGGCAGCACGAAGCTCTGCCGCCGTGACCGATGCCGCGACGACAAGCGAAACATCCTGGGTCGCAGCGGTGAATGTCGAGAGCGATTCGACGACCACGCGCTCGCCCGCCAGCGAGAGGACAGCATCCAGATCGATCTCTACCACCACAGCGCGGCCGGGCAGGTCTGCCTCGGAAGCCACTGACGGATGCAGTTCTCCGACGTAACCGACCTCGGTGCCGCCGACGCTGAGCACGCCCGTGCGACCGGGGTGAAGTGCGGCACGCTGTCCCTGTGCGACGTCTATCTCGACACCTGACGCCACGGCGATCGTGCGCACGGCATCCAACGCGACGGAGAGATCTGCTGGCTCCGCGGTGCGCCCTGGCTGCCGAGAAGCCACATTCCCCGCGAACAGCGCCGCGACGTGACGGTGCTGCGGCGGAATCGAAGCGTTCAACGCCGCGAGCGTCTCGGTGTCAGGCAGCTGCCCCAGCGGCGGTACCTCGTCGGTGCCGTAGACGACGCCGGACTCAGGCAGGAACACCATACCGACTTCGAAGAGGGCCAGGTCAGTCAGCCCGCGCGCGATGTTGCGGTGAGCGATCTGCAACAGCCCAGGAATGAGCGAACGTCGAAGGAACGGAGCCTGACCGTCCAGCGGGTTGGCCAGTCGGATGCTGGGCAGAGGCGTCCCCTCGGCAGAGCCGTGCAGGTCGTTCTGCGCTTCTGTCGTGAACGGGAACGCCGGCGTCTCGACGAGCCCAGCGGCCGCGAGCGCGTTGGCGACGCGACGTCGGCCGCGCTGCGCCTCGGTCAGACCGCTTCCGGACGGCGGAGTGGGAAGGACGGACGGAATGCGATCGAGCCCGTGAATGCGAGCGACCTCTTCCGCGAGCGTCCATTTGTCCGTGAGGTCAGGACGCCAGCTCGGAGGAATGACCAGCCAGCCGTCCATACCCTCCTCGATCTCGGCGCCGATGGTCTCGAGCGCGCCCGTGATCTCCTCATCGTCATAGTCGATGCCGATGAGTCCGGAAACGAAATCCGCCGGCAGATCGATCCCGGCGATCTCCACCTCGGAGAACAGCGCGCCACCCACGGCATCGATACGACCGCCTGCGAGCTCGACCATCAGGTCGGCTACACGCTTGGCCGCGACGAAAGGAATGAGTGGATCGACGCCGCGTTCGAAGCGCTTGGATGCTTCGCTCGGAAGCTTGTGACGACGTGCGCTGCGCGCGATCGACACGGGGTCGAAGATCGCTGCTTCGATGAGCACGCTGCGCGTGTCATCGCTCATCTCCGTCGTGCCGCCGCCCATGACGCCGGCGAGGCCGATCGGTCCGGACTCGTCGGTGATCAGCAGGTCCTCGATGTGGAGCGCACGCTCGTGACCGTCGAGCGTCGTCATCTTCTCGCCCGGCTGTGCCCGGCGCACGGTGATACCGCCTGACAGCTTGTCCAGGTCGTACCCGTGGATGGGGTTGCCCAGTTCGAGCATCACGTAGTTGGTGATGTCGATGAGCACGCCGAGAGAGCGGATGCCTGCGAGGGAAAGCCGCGCGATCATCCATGGTGGCGTCGGACGCTGAGGATCGACGTCGCGGACGACCCTCACGACGAATTCCTGTACCGCAGGGCTGTCGCGCAGCGGCTCAGCGGTCACCGCGAGCGGGAAGCCCGATCCCGGCTCGACGTCCGCCCACTCGTGGCTGGCGGGGTCGCGGAACTGGGCGCCTGTCGCGTGCGCGTATTCACGTGCGACACCGCGGACGGAGAAGGCATAGCCGCGGTCGGGAGTCACGTTGATCTCGACGGCGACATCATCGAGTCCCAGCAGCGAGATCGCATCGGTGCCGACCGGCGCATCGATACCGAGGGTCGCAAGAACCAGGATGCCGTCATGCTCATCACCCAGACCGAGCTCGCGTGCTGACGCGATCATGCCGTCTGACACGTGGCCGTACGTCTTGCGAGCGGCGATCGGGAAAGGACCGGGAAGAACGGCGCCAGGCAGAGTCACGACGACCTTGTCACCGACAGCGAAGTTGCTTGCCCCGCAAACGATTCCGCGCGGCTCAGCCTCGCCGACGTCGACCTGGCACCAGCGGATGGTCTTGCCGTTGGACTGCGGTTCAGCGTCGAAAGAGAGCACCTGACCGACGACGACAGGACCGGAGATCTCGAAACGGTGGATGTCTTCTTCTTCGAAGCCGACGGTGACGAGGGCCTCCAGCACGGATTCCGGCGTCGCCTCAGGCGCCACATCGACGTACTCACGCAACCACGAAAGCGGGACGCGCATCACACCACCATCCCGAACTGCTCGCTGAAGCGGACATCGCCCTCTGCCATGTCACGCATGTCCTTCACATCACTGCGGAACATCAATCCGCGCTCAATCCCCATGCCGAATGCGAACCCGCTGTACTCCTCGGGGTCGATGCCCGCAGCGCGCAGAACATTCGGGTTCACCATGCCGCAGCCGCCCCATTCGATCCAACGGGCGCCCCCCTTGAACGTCGGGTGCCACAGGTCAAGCTCTGCGGATGGCTCGGTGAACGGGAAGTAGTTCGTGCGGAAGCGCGTCTTCGCCTCAGGGCCGAAGAGCTGCTTCGCGAAGTGGTCGAGCGTGCCTTTGAGGTGCGCCATCGTGATGCCCTTGTCGATCACCAGGCCCTCGAACTGGGTGAAGACCGGAAGATGCGTCGCGTCGAACTCGTCGGTGCGGTACACCCGGCCTGGGCACAATACATAGATCGGCACCTCGCGGTCGAGCATCGAGCGCACCTGTACAGGGCTCGTATGCGTGCGCATGACCAGGTGACGGTCGACGGGATCGACGAAGAAGGTGTCCTGCATCTGACGCGCGGGGTGGTCGACGTCGAAGTTCAACGCGTCGAAGTTGAACCACTCGTGCTCGAGCTCCGGCCCCTCGGCGATCTCCCAGCCCATGCCGACGAAGATGTCGCAGACGTCGTCTTGGAGAAGCGTGAGCGGATGGCGCGCGCCCACGCGAGTGCGCGAGGCGACAGCAGTGATGTCGACGCGCTCCGCTTCGAGGCGCGCGGCTGTCTCCTGTGCGGCGAGCTCGGCCTCTTTCGATGCCAGAGCCTTGGTGACCTGCCCACGGCCCTGGCCGACGAGCTTGCCGAACGCGGCCTTGTGCTCAGGGGCTACCTGCCGCATCGAGGCGTTCAACACCGCCAGGGGGGATCCGTCGCCGACATGGGCCGCGCGCGCAGCCTTCAGCTCGGCAGTACTGATGGCCGCACCGATCGCGGCAAGCGCAGCCGCGACGGCGGATTCGACAGCCTCGGGGGTGATTTCTGGAGCATCTGACACAAGAGATGAGTCTACCGGCGCGCGATGAGCGCGCCGGACGCCACAGCAGTGCTCAGTGAGGACCGCCCAGGCCAGATCCTCCGTGGTCGAAGTCTTTCGCGCTCTTCTGCGCGGCGATGAGTTCTGTATCCGTACCGTCGTGCATGACCGCGGCGTTGTCAGCGGCGATCGCCTTGACCTTCGGCGACCGACGGGTGCGGATCTCCGCCCATTTCGCAATGCCGGAGAGGATGAGACACATCACGATGTAGATGCCACCGATCACCAGTGCCGCTTGCAGCGCCGGTCGTGCCTGCTGCGTGCTGAGCAGCTTGGCGTAGTACAGCAGCTCTTGATAGGTGATGATGAACCCGAGCGCCGTATCCTTCATCGCCACCACGAGCTGTGCGACGATGATCGGAAGCATCGCGCGGACAGCTTGGGGCAGCAGAATGAGCCTCATCACGCCGCTCTTGCGCAGCCCGATCGCGTATCCGGCTTCTTTCTGCCCTCGAGGCAGAGATTCGACGCCGGCGCGCAGTGCCTCAGCGAGCACCGAGCCGTTATAGAGCGTGAGAGCGATGACCACGGCCCAATAGGGGTCAACTTTCATACCCAGCGTGGGCAAGCCGTAGTAGAGGATCATCATCATCACGAGCACGGGCACAGCCCGGAACAACTCTGTGATGACAGTCGCGGGAACACGCACCCAGGTGTGATCAGAAAGTCGTCCGATCGCGAGCAGGAATCCGAGCGCGAGGCTCAACATAGCTGCCAGCGCGAAGGCGCGCAGCGTGTTGAGCAGCATCTGGCCGATCGAGGACCACACCGCCGAGTACGTGAACACACTCCATTTCTCGGCGCTGAACTGGTTCGTCAAGGAAAGACGCCAGATGAGGAACGCGATGACCGCGACGATGACGGTGATCGTCAGGATCGTCAGGATCATGTTGCGACGACGGGCACGAGGGCCGGGGACGTCGAAGAGGACAGAGCTCATCGTGCGATCCTCCACCGGTTCTCGAGAGTTCGTTGCAACCAGGTCAGGAGCATGACCAGTGCGACGAAGATGACGGCGACCCAGAGGAGGACTTCCATTGGAGTGCCAGGGCGGGTGTGCGAGTTGGAGATCGTCGACTGCAGTTGTGGCAGCACCGCGATGGAGAAGCCTGCAGCAACGGTGGTGTTCTTCAGCAGAGCGATGAACACGCTCATCATGGGAGGTACGACCGATCGGAAGGCCTGCGGCAGGACCACCTGTGTCATGACCTGCCCGAACGGCAACCCGATGGCGCGAGCGGCCTCGGCTTGCCCGACCGGCACGGTGTTGATACCTGCGCGCAGCGTCTCAGCGACGTAGGTCGCGGTATAGACGCCGATCGCGAAGATGCCAAGGACAGTGTTCGACAGTGTCGGCAACGCCAGTGCGCTGTAGCCGAATATGAAGAAGAAGAAGACCAGCGTGAGCGGGGTGTTCCGCACGAGAGTGACGTACACAGTGCCGACTGCACGCGCGACCGGTACTGGCGAGACCCGCATCGCACCGACGACAGTGCCGAGCACCAGCGCGATGATGCCGCCGAAGAAGAACACCAGCAGGGTGAAGCTGATGCCCTCTCGCCACAGGTCGAGGTTGCCGAAGATGGCGTCCACGCGCCCTCCCTCTTTCAAGTAGCGGTGGGGAGCACGCTCGCGCGCACTCCCCACCGATCAGGATTACTCGACTGAGTCGACTGCAGGCTGCTCGACCTCGATGCCCGACTGACCGAGAGTGGCGTCGAAGATCTCCTGCCACTTGTCGCCGCCATCGGTGAAGAGCGTGTTGATGTGCTCCAGAAGGGCGGTGTCGCCCTTGGGGATGCCGACGCCGTAGCGCTCTTCGGTGAACAGACCGTCGAGCAGCTTCAGCTCGTCGGGGCTCTGCGCGGCGTAGCCGATGAGAATGGCCGCGTCAGTGGTGACCGCGTCGACCTTGCCGCTGAGGAGGTCCTCGACGCACTGGGAGTAGATGTCGTACTCCGCCGTCTTGATCTCGGGGAAGTTGTCCTTGATGTTCTGGATGGGCGTCGAGCCCGTCGCCGAGCAGACGGTCATGCCGTTGAAGTCGGAGACGTCGCTGACCTCGGTCATCTCGCTGTCAGCACCGACGAGGAAGCCCTGTCCGGTGACGAAGTACGGGCCTGCGAAGTCGATCTGCTCCTTGCGGGAGTCGGTGATCGAATACGTGCCGACGTAGTAGTCGATGTCGCCGTTGACGAGCGCCTGCTCGCGGTTGGCCGAAGCGATCGGCTCGTAGGTGATGTCGTCCTCGCTGAATCCGAGCGAACCAGCGATCCAGCGTGCGATCTCGATGTCGAAACCGCTGCGCTCGCCCGTGGTCACGTCGAGGTATCCGAGGTTCGGCTGGTCTTCCTTCACACCGATGACCGGTCCGCCGCGCTCAACCATCGCGTCGTAGGTGGGGCTGCCTTCGAGTGCTACCTCTTCGGCGACATCAGCCTCGGGTGCAGTTCCGCCACCGCCGGGCGTTCCGCTGTTGCATGCTGTCAAGGCGAGCAGGGTTGCTGCCGCGATCCCGAGTCCTGCCAGAGTTCGTGTACGTCGCATGATCGTCTCCTTCGTGTGCTGTGTGTGCAGTAGGTCAGTTGGTGAGAAGCTTTGACAGGAAATCTTTGGCACGATCGCTCGTCGGGTGCGTGAAGAACTCGTTGGGCGTGTTCTCTTCGACGATGCGCCCATCGGCCATGAAGACGACCCGATCAGCCGCCTTGCGCGCGAAGCCCATCTCGTGAGTGACAACGATCATCGTCATCCCCTCTTTGGCGAGTTGGACCATGACGTCGAGGACCTCGTTGATCATTTCAGGGTCAAGTGCGCTCGTTGGCTCATCGAAGAGCATGACCTTCGGATGCATCGCCAGAGCGCGTGCGATGGCAACGCGCTGCTGCTGGCCGCCGGAGAGCTGTGCAGGCAGCTTGGAAGCCTGCTGCGCGACGCCGACGCGCTCGAGGAGCTGCATGGCTTCCTTGTCAGCGTCGGCCTTCTTCAGGCCGCGAACCTTGATGGGTCCGAGCGTGACGTTCTCGAGGATGGTCAGGTGGGCGAACAGATTGAACGACTGGAAGACCATTCCGACGTCGGCGCGAAGGTTCGCAAGGCCCTTACCCTCTGCGGGAAGCACCTTGCCGTCGATCTTGATGCTGCCGCTGGTGATCGTCTCCAGACGGTTGATCGTGCGGCACAGGGTCGACTTTCCCGAGCCGGACGGCCCGATCACGACGACGACTTCACCCTTGTCGACGGTGAGGTTGATATCGGTCAGCGCCTGGAAATCGCCGTAGTGCTTCTGAACGTTTTCCACCACGACAAGCGGTGCCCCAGTCTCGGTCATCCCCCCACAATAGGGAGTGGGGGCCCGCGCTTACCAGCGCCACGCTGAGCCGGTTACCGAGTTGTAACCGAAGGGTTACCGCAGCGGGCCACCCGCCTGATTCAGCTGTCGAGCGCCGCCCGCTGTGTAAATGCGCTCTCATAGAGGCACACGCTGGCCGCAGTGGCGAGGTTGAGCGATTCTGCCCGGCCGAATATCGGCAGCTTCAACACATGGTCTGCCAGCTCCAGCGCCGATTCCTCAAGCCCGTGGGCTTCGTTGCCGAAAAGCCACGCGGTGGGACGGGCGAGCACGCCGTCCGCACGTGCTTGCAGCAGGTCGTCGCCCTTCACGTCGGCTGCCAGAACAGTGAGCCCGGCGGCGTGCGCCCGCTCGATCACGTCGTCGAGGTCGCCGCCGACGGAGATCGGAAGGTGGAAAAGCGATCCCGTGGTCGCGCGCACGACCTTGGGATTGTATGGATCGACCGTGCGGCCGGTCAGAACCACAGCATCCGCGCCCGCAGCATCGGCTGCACGGATGATGGTGCCCAGGTTGCCAGGATCGCGAACCTCTTCGCAGATCGCGATCAGGCGCGGCGAAGCTGCGAAGATCTCGCGCGGGGACGTCGGAGTCTGCCGGACGACGGCAATGACGCCCTGGGGCGTGACAGTGTCTGCCATCGCGCCGAGGACCTGCTCGCTGACGTATTCGACATCGAGACCGCGCTCGTCGGACGCCACTCGCAGATCCGCGTGCTTCTCCCAGCCCGACGGGGTCGCGAACAACTCGACGATCGTCTCAGGGCTGTACGCGAGAGCTTCGCGAACAGCTTGGGGACCTTCCAGAAGGAACAGTCCTGTCTCCGCGCGCGCGCTGCGCTTGGTCAGCTTCGCGACAGCTCGGACTCGGGGGGACCGGGGATTCTCCAGCACAGTCTCAGTCTACGGATAGTGGCGGCTCATCCTCCGCACGTTCATCCGCCAGTCGCCGTCCGGCAATCACGCAGTCTGTCCGATTAGAGTGCCCGCGTGGCTCCCCGTAATCTCCACTCAGCGGTTCGGCGTCGGCTCGTCGTCGTAACCGGCGCCGTGCTGACCATTGCGGCGGGGCTGCTGGTGCACAGCTTCGGTTCCGGAGTGGCCGGTGACGTCGCTGGCGACGCGCTCTATGCGGTGTTGATGTATCTGCTGTTCGTCTTCTTACTTCCACGCCACGCGAGGTCGCTGCCGGCAGCTCTCGCGATCATGTTCTGCACCGCCATAGAACTCCTGCAACTCACTGACATTCCGGCAACGATCACCAGTATGTTCGCGCCCGCAGCTCTCGTGCTGGGTGCGGGCTTCGACCAGCGCGACCTTCTCGTCTACGCGTTCGCGGTCATCGGTGTGCTGCTGGTGGACGTCGCGATCTCTCGGAGCCTGCGTTCACGCCGCTCATCGAAGTAGCGCTGAGTACACGAAACGGGCGCCCCCGAGGGAAGCGCCCGTTTCAGAAAAGCTGCTTACGCAGCCGACTTCGGTGCGTTGACGTCAGAAGGCAGGGCCTTCTTGGCCGTCTCGACGAGGGAGACGAAGGTCGCCGGCTCGTTGACCGCGAGCTCGGCGAGCATGCGGCGGTCAACCTGAACGCCTGCAAGACCGAGACCCTGGATGAAGCGGTTGTACGTGATGCCGTTCTGGCGAGCAGCGGCGTTGATGCGCTGGATCCAGAGGCGACGGAAGTCGCCCTTGCGCTTGCGACGGTCACGGTATGCGTAAACCAGCGAGTGGGTGACCTGCTCCTTGGCCTTGCGGTAGAGGCGCGAACGCTGACCGCGGTAGCCGGATGCGCGCTCGAGGATGACGCGACGCTTCTTGTGGGCGTTGACGGCCCTCTTGACTC
>JBEBSN010000044.1:0-21336 GCA_040394295.1 Microbacterium sp. | reverse complement strand
CGATGTCGTAACGGTGGGGCGTTCCGAAGCGGTGCGCAGTGATCGAGACGGCCTGCTCGCGAAGGAACGTCAGCAGTTCGATTCTGCCTGCCGACACGACCGGCCCTGCGTAGACGGCGACGGCCGGCGAGCCGCCCGTGTGCGCGGCGACGGCTGCGGCGTCTCCGCCGATGAGACGAATGCGTCCGCCGGTCTCGGCAAGACGCCCAGCGCGAGCACCCCACGCGTCGTCGCCTTCGACCGCGACGCCGACGCCGGATGCCGAGAGCCACTCCCGCACGGATGCCGGAAGCTCACTCGACGTGCTCACACTGAGCCGGGAACCTGCACGGATCCCCGCGGCGATCACGCGCACCGCCTGTGCGACGGTTCCGCTCTCGAAGCGGATGGTCACGGGCACGGCGTCGTAGCGCAGCGCGTTGTGCTCAGTCTCGAGGCCCGTGGCATCGCGAACGGCCCCGAACTCGTCTCGCCATGCGACGACGTCCGTCGAGAGCGCGCCCTGCAACCAGGCGACATCGTCTGCGGAATTCGCCTTCGAGACTGCGGCGAGCGCGGCGCGCGCGACGGCGTCGTTCGGCGCATCGGCGGTGACGGGCAAGTCTTCCCAGTCGGACAGCCCAATCAGGTAGCTCGGGCCACCAGCCTTGGTACCGGTGCCCACCGCGGCTTTCTTCCAGCCGCCGAACGGCTGACGCTGCACGATGGCCCCGGTGATGCCGCGGTTGACGTAAAGGTTGCCTGCCTGCACCTTCGCGAGCCACTGGGCGATCTCGTCCTCGTCGAGCGAGTGCAGACCCGAGGTGAGGCCGTAGTCGATGGCGTTCACGAGGGAGGTGGCCTCGTCGAGGGTACTGGCCGTCATGATGCCGAGCACCGGACCGAAGTACTCGGTGAGGTGGAACGGCGATCCTGGCGCGACGCCTTCGCGCACGCCGGGGCGCCATAGGGATCCCTCCTCGTCGAGCTTCTCAGGTTCGATGACCCAGCTCTCGCCGGGCTCAAGCGTGGTCAGCGCGTGCAGCAGCTTGCCCTCGGCCGGAGCGATGACCGGACCGATACGGGTGGACTCTTCCCACGGCTGGCCGACTCTGTACGACCCGACGGCGTCGATGAGCTGGCGCCGGAATCGCTTGCTTTCGGCGACAGTGCCCACGAGTATCACGAGCGATGCTGCCGAGCACTTCTGTCCTGCGTGGCCGAACGCCGAGTAGGCGACGTCTTTCGCCGCCAGGTCGAGGTCGGCACTGGGGGTGACGATGATGGCGTTCTTGCCGCTCGTCTCTGCGAGCAGCGGAAGATCGGGGCGGAAGCTGCGGAACAGCTCGGCGGTCTCATAGCCACCAGTGAGGATGACGCGCTCGACGGCCGGGTCGCTGATCAGCTGCGTGCCCAGACCCTTCGATTGGCTCAGGGAACGGTCGAACTGCACGTAATGCAGCACGTCGCGGGGCACCCCTGCTTCCCAGAGCGCCTCGATCATGACGGCACCGGAGCGACGGGCCTGGCTGGCCGGTTTGATGATCACGGGGGACCCGGCTGCGAGAGCGGACAGGGTGGAGCCGGCAGGGATCGCGACGGGGAAGTTCCACGGCGGAGTCACGACGGTGAGCCCGACCGGCTTGTGGGTCGCGCCCTCGATGTGCTCCATGCGCTTCGCGCTCTCGGCGTAGTAGTGCGCGAAGTCGATGGCCTCGGAGACCTCGGGGTCGCCCTGCTCGAGGATCTTGCCGCATTCGGATCCCATGACCTCGAGCAGATCGGCACGGCGCGCTTCGAGGATGTCGCCTGCACGATGGAGGATCTCTGCGCGGCCGGCAGCACCGAGTGCACGCCACGCCTCGCCAGCGGCGACAGCGGACGAGATGACGGAGTCCAGGGCGGCGGAGTCTGGCAGCGTGTGCGTGCGCACCGTCTCGTCACCGAGCTGTGATGTCTGCATGCGTGAGCGGATGCCTGCACCCCACGCGCGGTTCGCAGCGAGGCTCGGATCAGTGTCGGGGGTGTTCTCGAACCCGTCGCGCTGTCCGCTCGCTGAAGCGCTTCCGCTCGCTGAGCCCGTCGAAGCGCTTCCGCTCGCTGAGCCCGTCGAAGCGTCGGAGAGGACGGCCGTGCGATCCTGAACGCGATTCGACGCGGGCACCTCGGTCGGCACCGATGCGATGGAGGCGAGGAATCGGTCGCGCTCGCGGGCGAACAGCTCCGGTTCGTCGTCGAGTTCGAACACGGCCGACATGAAGTTCTCGGTCGACGCACCCTCTTCGAGACGGCGGATCAGGTAGGCGATGGCGACGTCGAACTCAGCGGGGTGTACGACGGGGGTGTACAACAGCAGCGATCCGACGGTGCGGCGAACGACTGTCGCCTGAGCGGTGGCCATGCCGAGCAGCATCTCGAACTCGATCGGGCCGCTTCCCGATGCGCCGGACCCCGAAGCTCCGGCGACTCCCCGCTTATTCGCGAGCAGCCATGCCAGTGCAATGTCGAACAGGTTGTGTCCAGCGATTCCGATACGCACGTTCTGCACGTGCTCCGGACGCAGGGCGTAGTCGAGCACGGCCTTGTAGGACGAGTCTGTCGCCTGCTTGCTGTGCCAGGTAGCCAGCGGCCAGCCGTGTGCCTCGGCGTCGACCTGCTCCATCGGCAGGTTGGCGCCCTTCACGACGCGCACTTTGATCGGTGCGCCCCCAGCGGAAACGCGCTCGGCGGACCATTCCTGCAGACGGATCATCGCAGCGAGAGCATCGGGCAGGTACGCCTGCAGCACGATGCCGGCCTCCAGGTCGCGGAACTCGTCGCGATCAAGGATCGAAGTGAAGACCGCGATCGTGAGATCGAGATCCTTGAACTCCTCCATGTCGAGGTTGATGAATTTCTTGCCGCGCGCCTTTGCCACCCGGAACAGCGGCACGAGCGCCTCTGCGGCATGGTCCACGGCCTCGTCGAATGCCCACGGGCTGTGGGGCGCGACCGTGGAGGAGACCTTGATCGAGACATAGTCGACGTCATCGCGCTCGAGCAGCCGGCGGGTGCCCTCCAGCCGGCGCGCTGCCTCGTCTTCGCCGAGGATCGCCTCGCCGAGCAGGTTGATGTTCAGGTGCACGCCCTCGGCTGAGCGGATGCGCCTGATCGCCTTCCCGAGCTTGGCGTCGGTGGCGTCGACGATGAGGTGTTTGACCATTGCACGCAGCACCGTGCGGCTGATCGGCACGATGATGCCGGGCAGCGCCGGGGCCAGCGCTCCACCGAGGCGGATGAGGCCGCGAAGCGGAAGGGGCAGGAACTTCGGCGTCAACGCCGCGACCTCGCGCAGGTTGTGCGCCGCGACCTTCAGATCTTCCGGTCGCACGACGCCGTCGACGAAGCCGACGGTGAAATCGAGCCCGTGGGGGTCGCTGAGCACTCCGGCAAGACGCTTGGCCGCCGTGTCGCTAGGCACTTCGCGGCTCTCCACGAGCCACCGCTGCACGAGCGCGACGGCGTCGTCGGCAAGCTCCGTGAGCTCTGCGCTTCCGATCAGGGTGGATGTCGTCTGTGTCATCACGATTCCTCACTCAAAAGTGCGGCGGCGCCGCGGTCCTCGTCCAAGTGTGAAGCCGTCTTACCCATCGTGAAAAGCGAGCGTTTACGATAGATACCATTCGGCTTTTTCGATGATTGTGAGGCGCTCCATGTTCGAGTTGCGACGGCTGCGCCTTCTGCACGAACTGGCGCTGCGCGGCACCATCGCCGATGTGGCTGCGAAGCTCTCCTACAGCCCCTCGACCGTGTCGCAGCAGCTCGCCCAGCTCGAACGCGAGGCAGGCGCGTCGCTGCTCGAACCCGACGGTAGACGCGTAAGACTCACGGCACAAGGGCACCTGCTCGCCGCCCACGCGGCGAGGGCGCTGGAGCTGGACGAACGAGCGCGCGCTGAACTGTCCAGCGCCCAGCACGCCCAGACCACGGTGCGCATCGCCGTGATGCCGACGGCCGCAGAGACTCTCGTCCCTGCAATGCTCACGCTGCTCGCCGACAGCGCGCCCGACCTGCGCGTGGAGATGGTGGAGATGGCTCCGGAGGAAGGGCTGTTCGAACTTCAGGCGCGTGCCTTCGACCTCGTCGTCGCCGAGCAGTACGCCGGGTACACCCGTGAACTGCGAGAGGGAATCGATCGCACCCTGCTCGGCCTGGACCCGGTGCGCCTTGCCGTACCGCACAGCTCTGGGATCAGCGCACTCAGCGATCTGCGCAACCATGCCTGGGCCATGGAACCGCGAGGCACCGCGGTGCGGGAGTGGAGCGTCCAGCAGTGCCGCACCGCAGGGTTCGAGCCGGATGTGCGATTCGAAGCGACCGACCTCATCGCACACGCACGCCTGGTGGCGGCCGGCCACGCCGCCGCGATGCTGCCCGATCTGGCGTGGACCGGCGACCGGGAATCCGTACGCCTTCTCGACCTTCCGGGCTCGCCGGTACGCGAAATTTTCGCTGCCACGCGCGCCTCATCCCGCGACAACGCCACCGTTTCGACGGTCCTCGACGCCCTGAAAGAAGCACTCGGCGCGCACGATCCGTACTGACGCCGCCGATTTTCATTTTCGACGTACGCGAAACCTATCTGTTCGCTATGCTCACGAATAGACCGTGGCGTTGCCAGTCAACGCAGCCATCTCAGAGGGGTTGTTCGTCGTGCGCCGATCACTGCATCCAAATATTCACAGAGGAAAGAATCCGAAGACAGGATTCGCCCGCGCTTCATCGTGGAAGCGCATACTCGCGTTCACGGGTATCGCGACCGTCGCCTCGGCGTTGCTCGTAGCCAGCCCGGCGGCCGCCGCGCCCTTCAGCACGGCAGAGCCGACGGTCTACCTCGCGCAGAACTCTCCGACACAGCTGATGAGCAGCGTCCAGACCGACGCGGGTCTCGTGTTCTCGAATGTGGGCACGGTCGCCTCGACGACGTACAACGCCATCGGTTTCAACGAGCAGGACAACTTCATCTACGGCATCGGCGCCGGGCCTCGGCTGCTTCGCATTCACCACAACGGCGCGGTGGTGGATGTGCGCACCACGCCCATTTCAGCGCACGTCGGCGCGTTCCGTGCGGGGACGAATGACTACTGGTTCACCAACGGCACGCGCCTCTTCCACACCAACGTCGCCAACCCGTCGGGCCCGATGCTCGAGGTGACACTCAACCGCAACTTCCCCTCCGCCGACATGACATGGGCCGATGGATACTTCTGGGGCATGGGCGGGGGACAGATCACACGTCTGTCGACGGCGGGCGTCGTGACGACCTTCGCTGCCCCGGCGCGACTGGCGACCTATGCCGCCGGCGGAGCCTGGACTTACGGCAATGGCAACGTCGGATTCACCGACAACGCCACAGGCGATATCTCGCAGGTCCGCATCACGAATCCTGCTTCGGCGAGCCCCAGCTTCACGGTCGTCTCCGTGATCGGCGGACCGCCCTCGGCCAACAACGATGCCACTGCGGCACTCGGAGATCCCGCCGACCTCTCACTCGCCAAGAGCTTCGCCGAAGACCGCGTGCTCGCCGGCGGCGACGGCAGTTTCGATCTGACGGTGACGAACAACGGCACCGGTATCTCGTCTGGTTACACCGTGACCGATGCGGTGCCTGCCGGCCTCGTCGATCTCGTCGTCCCAGCCGGATGCCAGCTCTCGGGCACAACCCTCACATGCAGCGGTGCGCGCCTCGAGGTCGGTCAGAGCCGCACGTTCGAGATCGGTGCAACCGTCGATGCCGCACAGTCCAGCGGCAGCATCGTCAACCAGGCGTCCGTGCTCGGCAACGAAGCGGATGCCGTCGCGAGCAACAACTCCGCCAGCGACACACTCATCGTGGAGCGCTCGGGGCTCACAATCGTGAAGACCGCCGAGCTGGACGACACCAACGGAAACGGCATCCCCGATGTCGACGAGACGATCGAGTACTCCTTCGTCGTCAAGAACATCGGCTCGATCACCATCAGCGACGTGACAGTCAACGATGCGAAGGTAGACGGTATCACTCCCGCTTCTGCGGACCTTGACGCCCAGGAGTCGGTGACCTTCACCGCCGAGTACACCATCACGCAGGACGACATCGACTCCGGCTCCATCGACAACACCGCCACTGCCGGTGGCACAGATGACCTGGGCAACACCGTTCAGAGTCCGCCGTCGACGGCGACCGTCGACGCGCCGGCCGAGCCGAGCCTGCAGGCCGTCAAGTCTGCCGTCCTGAACGACACGAACGACAACGGTTCAGCGGACGAAGGCGAGACGATCGCCTACACCGTCACCGTCACGAACACCGGCAACGTCCGTATCGCCGACGTCACCGTGAATGACCCGCTGCTGATGCTGTCGCCGACGAGCGCGACGCTCGACCCGGACGCGTCGGAAGAGTTCACCGGTGAATACACCGTCACCGCCGAGGACGTGTCCGCAGGGTCGGTCGTCAACACGGCTGTCGCCTCCGGCACCACGCCCGGCGGCGAGACGGTCGACTCACCTCCGACCAGCACGACGACCGAGACGGCACGGCCCGCGCTCTCGATCGTGAAGTCCGCAGAATTCGAGGACACCAACAACGACGGCGAGCTCTCGCTCGGCGAGGAGATCATCTACACCTTCGTCGCCACGAATGACGGCAACGTCACGATGAACGGCGTGACGGTCAACGACGATAAGGTCAACGGCATCACGCCGGCTTCAGCGGACATCCCCGCGGGAGGGCAAGTGATCTTCACCGCAGCCCCCTACGTCGTCACTGATCAGGACGTGGAAACAGGAAGCGTCGAGAACACGGCCACCGCCGAAGGCACAACGACCGGTGGTGACCCGATCACCTCGGTGCCCTCCACGGTCACGGTGCCGACAGTCGATCCTGTCGCAGACTGGACCCTTGAGAAGTTCTCAAGCCTGAACGACACCAACGGCAACGGCCGCGCCGACGTGGGCGAGACGATCGATTACTCCTTCGTCGCGACGAACACCGGCACGCTGACGGTATCCGGAGTCACCGTGGCCGACCCCAAGGTCACCGGCATCACGCCCGCGAGTGCGGTTCTGATCCCCGGGCAGCGCATCACCTTCACCGCCGACGCGTACTCGGTGACGCAGGCTGACGTCGACAGCGGCTCGGTCTTCAACGAGGCCACCGGAAGCGCGAGCGGTCCGGGCGGAGACCCTCTGATTCCGCCGCCCGCTGAGAACGAGGTACCCACACCCGACGCCGCCCCTGGGCTGCGTTCTGTGAAGCAGGCCACCCTCGCGGACGCGAACGGCAACGGCGTCGCCGATGCGGGTGAGCAGATCGCTTACACCATCGTCGTCACCAATACCGGCAACGTCACCCTCACCGACGTTTCGGTCGACGACCCGAAGGCAGGGGCGCTCACACCCGCGTCGGTTCCATCGCTCGCGCCCAGGGCATCGGCACAATTCGTCGCCGCGCCCTACGTGGTCACGGACGCCGACGTCGAGAACGGGTCGGTGGACAACACCGCCACCGCGACGGGCACACCTCCCAGCGGCACCCCGGTCACGAGCACGAGCTCGACGCAGACCGAGACGGTCGATCCCGGACTCAGCATCGTGAAGAGCGCGGAGCTGGATGACGTCAACGACAACGGCGTCGCCGATCCTGGAGAGACGATCACCTACACGTTCGTCGCCACGAACACCGGCAACACGCGACTCGAGAACGTGGTGGTCAACGATCCGCGCGTCGACTCGGTCACACCGGCATCCGCGACGATCGACGTCGGCAGCGCCCAGCGATTCAGCGCCGTCTACGAGGTCACCGAGCAGGACATCATCGACGGTGGCGAGATCTCCAACTCTGCGACGGCGACCGGGAGCATTCCTGGCGGTGGCGAGATCACCACTCCGCCGTCGATCGTGACGGTACCGCCCGCACCCGTGCGGGAAGGTCTGACGTTGGTGAAGACCAGCGAGCTCGCCGACACCAACAACAACGGCGTCGCCGATCTCGATGAGACCATCACGTATTCGTTCCTCGCAGAGAACACCGGAAACGTGACGCTCACGAACGTGTCGATAACCGACGATCGCGTGAGCGATCTCTCCCCGGTCGATGTGACGCTCGCGCCGGGCGCCTCCGAGACCTTCACTGCGGCCCCTTACACGGTGACGCAGGAAGACGTCGACGCCGGTGAGGTGGTCAACGAAGCGACCGCGACGGGCACGTCCCCGCTGGGCGGCGACTTCCCGAGCGACCCCAGCACGGATGTCGTTCCCGGGCCCGACCCTGTGGGCGCGCTCATCGCCGAGAAGTCGGCGGAGCTCGCCGACACCAACGGCAACGGCGTCGCGGATGCGGGTGAGCAGATCACCTACACGATCGTCCTCACCAACACCGGCAACGTGACTCTCACGGGCGTCACAGCACACGACGAGATGCTGACGGGACTGACCCCGACCGAGGTCGCGTCGCTCGCACCGCGGGCATCCGCTGAGTTCACGGCGGATCCCTACACCGTGACGCCGGAAGATGTCGAGGCCGGCGCCGTCACGAATGTCGCAACGGGAACGGGCACGACACCGGGCGACGTCCCGGTCGAGTCGCCAGAGGGATCGGCGACGACCCCGACGATCGATCCCGGCATGCTCGTCGAGAAGAACGCTGTTCTCGACGACGCCAACGGCAACGGCATGGCCGACCTCGGAGAGACGATCCAGTACACGTTCACGGTGATCAACACCGGCAACGTGCGCATCGACGACGTCACGATCGACGACCCGAGGGTCACCGGGATCACGCCAGCGCAGGGCACGATCGATCCGGATGACTCGATGGTGTTCACCGCCGATCCGTACATCGTCACCGAGGCCGACATCGTCAGTGGCGAGTTGCGTAACGAAGCGACCGCGACCGGTCTCCCGCTCGGAGGCGATCCGATCACGACTCCGCCGTCGGTGGTGAACGTCCCGCCCGCCCCCGCCGCACCGGCTCTCGCCGTCGACAAGCAGGCGAACGTGAACGACACTGACGACAACGGTCTCGCCGACTCGGGCGAGAGCATCGAGTACACCATCACCGTCACCAACACCGGCAACGTCACGCTGACGGACGTGGTGGTGAGCGACCCGATGCTGTCGAATCTGACGCCGTCGAACATCGCGAGTCTCGCACCTGGCGAATCCGTCACCGTGACGGCTGACCCGTACCTGGTGACAGATGCTGACGCTTCGCGCGGTTCGGTGACGAACGTCGCGATCGCGACCGGCACCGCTCCGAACGGCGACACCGTTCTGGGCGAGTCCGCGGAGGTCGTCGTTCCGACCGGCGGCCTCGCCGCGACCGGCAGCGGGCTCCCGCTGGCACTGGCCGGATTCGCGGTCATGCTGCTGGTCGCCGGTGCGGCGGTCGTCTATGCAGGAAGGCGCAGCCGGACGACACTCGTCTGACGCTGAACCAACGACGCCGGGGCCCTCTGCTGCTGCCGGGGGCCCCGGCGTAGTCTGATGCTCGTGTCATCACTCTCACCCCTCCAACGGCTCGTCATCGCCATCGCGGTGCTGGCGTCGTTCGTCACGTTCCTCGATGGCACGGTGGTCACTGTGGCGCTGCCTGCCATCAAGGATGAGCTCGGTGGCGGCATCACGACGCAGCAATGGGTCGTCGACGCCTATCTCATCACCCTCAGTGCGCTGATCCTGCTCGCCGGGTCCGTCTCCGACGCATACGGCCGGGTGCGAATCATGCGCATCGGGCTCATCGCCTTCGGCATCGCATCGGTCGCGGTGGCGGCCGCGCCGGAACCGATCACCCTCATCATCGCCCGAGCGCTGCAAGGCGCCGCCGGAGCGCTGCTCGTGCCGAGCTCTCTTGCCCTGATCATGGCGACGATGCGCGGCGAGCTGCAGTCGCGTGCGATAGGCGTGTGGACCGCATTCACCACCGGCGCACAGATCGCAGGGCCGCTTCTGGGCGGAGTGTTCGTCGACCTGCTCTCGTGGCGATTCGTCTTCCTCATCAACGTGGTCCCGATCGGCATAGCCCTCGTCCTCCTGGCGCGGTTGCACCTGCCCGAGCAGGCTCCAGGCGCACGCATCGACTGGTGGAGCGGGATACTGTGCGCACTGGGCCTCGGCGCCGCGGTGTTCGCGCTCATCGAGCAGCCGAACTTCGGTTGGCCCTCCCCTGTGATCTGGCTCCCTGGTGTGGTCGGCATCCTTCTCTTCAGCGCCTTCGTCGTGCGTCAGCGGTACTCGCTGTCACCCCTCATGCCGCTGCCGCTGTTCCGATCGCGCAACTTCTCCTGGGGCAACCTTGCAACCCTGTTCATCTATGCGGCCCTGTCGCTCAACGGCTTCGTGGTCGGCGTTTACCTTCAGGAAGGAGCGGGTCTCAGCGCAACGGCGGCCGGGCTGGCGAGTCTTCCCATCACGATCCTGATGATCCTCCTCAGCTCCCGCGCCGGGGCGTGGGCGGGGCGACTCGGCCCCCGCCTCTTCATGACCATCGGACCGCTCCTGATGGCAGCGGGATCGCTGCTCCTACTCACAGTGTCGGCTGAGTTCAACTACTGGTGGCAGGTGCTGCCCGCGATGATCCTGATGGGACTCGGGCTGTCCCTGACCGTTGCGCCGCTGACCTCAGCGGTGCTGGGCGCCATCGACGAAAGCCGCTCGGGCATAGCATCCGCGGTGAACAACGCGATCTCTCGTGTCGCAGGACTCATCGTCGTGGCCATGCTCTCGACCATCGTCGGAGGCGCACTCGACCTGGGCGGATTCCACAATGCCGCGCTGGTGACTGCTGCGCTGATGACCCTCGGCGCAGCCGTGTCGTTCATCGGGATTCGGAAAGCGCCCGCCGTGGTCGTGTGAGCGCATCGCGATCATCGAACACGAGTCCTGTCGTCAGGACGTCGGGAGCCAGCGCACGATCGACGGCGAGCATGGCCGCACCCAGAACGCCAGCTCTGTCGGCCGTCGCTGATTGCACGATCGAGAGGTGCTCCGTCGCCAGGGGCATCGAGTGCGTGTAGACGACCTCGCGAACGCCAGCGATCAGATGCTCGCCGACGCGCGCCATGCTTCCTCCGATGACGATCACCGATGGATTGATGAGACTGACGCATGTCGTGAGCACCTCGCCGATGTCGCGGCCGGCCTGGCGCACGGCCTGTACCGCGTCGATGTTGCCCGCCTTGACGAGATCGACCACGTCGCTGCCTGAATGCGCTTCGAGCCCGAGGCCGCTCAGCGAACGCGCGATGGCGGGGCCGGAGGCCAGCGCCTCGAGGCAGCCCTTGTTGCCGCACCGACAGGCGACATCTCTGCCGCGTGCGATCTGAACGTGGCCGATGTCGCCCGCGACGCCCTGCGCTCCGCGCTGCAGCGTACCGCCGGCGATGACTCCGGCTCCGATTCCTGTCGCGATCTTCACGAACATGAGCTGTCCTGTGCCGGGCCAGGAGATCGCTTGCTCACCCAACGCCATGATGTTCACGTCGTTGTCGACCAGCACCGGCACCTCGAGATGCTGATGGAACCAGCCGGGAATGTCGAACTTGTCCCATCCGGGCATGATCGGCGGATTCACCGGCCGTCCGGTCGCGAACTCCACAGGACCCGGTACTCCGATCCCGATAGCCGCCACATTGCGCACGGTCCGCTCGCCCTCGGCGAGAAGCTCGATCGCGTTCTCGAGGATCCACGTAAGCACAGGAACCGGGCCGAGAGCAACATCCAGCGCTTCCGAACGTTCAGAGAGGATGCTTCCGGTGATGTCGGCGATGGCGACCGTCGCGTGTGATGCGCCGATGTCGACGGCGATGACGACCTTCGCCGCGGGATTCAGCGCGAACTGCGACGGCGGTCTGCCGCCTGTCGAGACCCCATCGGCCCGAGGGATGATCAACCCCATGCGCATCAGTTCGTCGACCCGCGCGGCGATCGTCGAACGGGCGAAGCCGGTCGCCTTGGCCAGCTCTGCGCGCGTGCGCGGCACTCCGTCTCGCAGCAGTTGGAAGAGTTCGCTGATAGCCGGATCGACGGCGGGAGACTGCGGCGACATGTGTTTCGGCATCCTTCTGGTGTTCAGCCTCGGCCGGTGGGCTTGGAGAATCGCTGCTGCAACAGCACCGCGACGACGATGATCACGCCCTTGGCAACGTTCTGAATGGAGGAGGAGAGGTTGTTCTGCACAAACACATTCGAAAGCGTAGCGAAGATGAGAACGCCGAAGACCGTGCCGGTCATCGTGCCGCGCCCTCCGATGAGAAGCGTACCGCCGACGACGACCGCCGCGATCACGTCAAGTTCGAGAAGGGTTCCGTGCGTCGACGTGCCCGCGGTCGTGCGCCCCATGATCATGACCGCTCCGATGCCGGCGGTGAGCCCCGCGATCGCGTACACCCACATGGTGTGACGCTTCACGTCGATGCCGGCCAGACGCGCCGCCTCCCTGTTGCCTCCGATGGCGACCGTGTGACGACCGAAGGTCGTGCGGTTGAGCACCACCCAGCCCAGCGCCGCGATGATCGCGAAAAGCCAGATCAGGATATCCACGCCGAGAATGTCGAGATTCATGAACTCGACGAATCCGCGGTCCTTCACCTGGAGGGTTCGACGATTGGCCAGGATCTCCGCGAGACCGCGTGCGGCGACGAGCATGGCGAGCGTGGCCATGAACGCGACCACTTTGCCGTAGGCGATCACGATGCCGTTGATGAGGCCGGCACCGAAGCCGACGCCCAGAGCGATGAGAACCATGAAGATCCAGTGCACCTGATCGGCGAGATCCTGGACGGCGGCGAGAGTCGCGACGACAGAAGCGAGTCCCATCACCGATCCCACCGAAAGGTCGATGCCGCCGGCGATGATCACGAGGGTCATGCCTACGCTGATCACGCCGATGATCGCAGCCGACCGGAGGATCGTGAGCACGTTGCTCAGGCTGGTGAAGGTCTCAGGTGCTGTGATCGCCCCCACAGCGACGATCACCAGCAGTGCGACGACGAGTCCGAGGTTGCGTCCGACGCTCCCGGAGAGAAGTCGTCGGATTCCCGACGTGGATGCGGTCTGCTCGCTCACGCGGCTGTTCCTTTCATGACGAGATCGAGCACTCCGTGCTCATCGATCTGTGAAGCGGGGAGGGTCTGGATGAGCCGGCCATCGGCGATGACCAGCACCGTGTCGGCGAGGCCGAGCACCTCTTCGATCTCGCTGGAGACGATGACGATCGCGTTGCCGGCTTCGGCGAGACGACGGATCAGCGCGTAGATCTCGGCACGAGCGCCGACATCCACACCTCGGGTCGGCTCGTCCAGCAGGAGCACCCGCGTGCCGTGCACGAGCCAGCGCGCCAGCAGGATCTTCTGCTGATTTCCACCGGACAGCGTCATGGCTGGTCGGTCAGGGTCGGCCGGCCGCAGCTCGAGCGCCTCGATCTGCTCGTGGGCCGCGTGGCGTTCGGCGCGTTCGTCGAGGAATCCGCCCCTCGAGAAACGCGACACAGACGGCAGGGTGACGTTGACGTAGATCGGCTCGTCCAGGATGAGCCCTTGGCTCTTGCGCTCTTCCGGCGACAGCCCCATGCCTGCGTTCACCGCGGCGACGACCGAACCGCGGCGCATCCTCTTTCCTGCGACGCTGACCGTTCCCGCAGTCGCTCTGCGCGCACCGTAGATCGTCTCGACGATCTCGGATCGCCCCGACCCGACCAGGCCTGCGAGCCCGACGATCTCGCCGGCACGCACCGAGAACGAGATGTCGTCGAAGACACCGGCCAGGCTGAGGTTCTCCACCTCGAGCACCGTGTCGGCGTCTGCTCGCGCACCGTGGGCAGGTGGGAACACATTCGCGACCTCGCGGCCTGTCATGAGCTTGATGAGTTCTGCCGTCGGGGTCTCGGCCACTGCGAGCCCGGTCGCGGTGGTGCGCCCGTCCTTGAGCACGGTGATCCTGTCGCCGATCTGCCGAATCTCTTCCAGACGATGGGTGATGTAGACCACGGCGATCCCCGCTGCGGTGAGCTGCCCTACGACCTCGAAGAGGTTCTTCACCTCTTCTGTGTCGAGTACCGCGCTGGGCTCGTCCATGATGATGAGCTTGATGTCGTGCGAGAGCGCCCTCGCCATACTCACGATCTGTTTGTTGGCTGCGCTGAGCGAGCCCACTTCGGTATGGGGCGACAGGTTGCCGTGGCCGAGTCGTCGCAGCAGCTCTCGGGTCTGCGCCGCCGCTTCAGCGCGTCGGGTGAAGCCCGCGCGGGAAAGCTCGTGGCCGAGAAAGATGTTCTCAGCGATGGTGAGGCCGTCGACGACGTCCAGCTCTTGGTACATCGTCGCGATGCCGAGCTCGATGGCCGCTTCTGGGCTGGGAATGTCGACGTTCTCGCCGAGCCAGGTGATGTCGCCGGCGTCAGGGTGGTGTACCCCGGCGAGAACCTTGATGAGCGTGGATTTGCCCGCGCCGTTCTGGCCGAGCACACAATGCACCTCGCCTGGCCGGATGTCGAGATCGACGCCGCGAAGGGCGTGTACGCCGGCGAAGCTTTTGGTCACACCTCGTACATCGAGTAATGACACTGATGGGTCAACTTTGATCACGAGAGGAACATAACATGCCAAATACGTATCCGCGAGAGGCAGATCTGCGACGATCCACTCGGTTAGCTCTTTGATCGACATCGCCAGAACCCCGGAAAATCAACGCCTCGCCTTGGCTCCTGCACTTTTGCCGAGCAAAGAACAAAAGCTGACACATCTGCCACATCTTCTGTTACGGTGATCCTGTCAGTCATGACAACGAACAGGAACAGCCCCACGGCCGTCCCTCGCACCGTCACATCGCATTCGCTTTCAAGGAGGAAACAGGCAATGGGCTCACTTCGAACGGCGCGCAAGCGCGCCATCCTCACCGGCACCGCGCTGCTCGTCGGCGTCGGCCTGCTGGCCGGCTGCACCGGTACCGGTGCAGAAGACAGTGTCGTAGACCAGGGCACGACCACCGAGGAGAACGCTGAGGCGGGCGACACCGTCGTCATCGGTTTCTCCGGACCCGCGGCCGATCACGGATGGCTTGGCGCCATCAACTCGAGCGCTCTCGCTGCAGCCGACAGCTTCACAGATGTCGAACTGAAGGTCGCAGAGGGCACGAACGACCCGATCGCTCAGATCGCCGCAGTGGAGACATTCGTCAACGAGGGCGTGGACGCCATCGTGCTGCTCCCGACCGACGGCGCAGCACTCACCGAGGCTGCTCTTGCTGCGATGGAAGCGGGCATTCCGGTGATCAACGTCGACCGCGAGTTCTCCAGCCCGTTCGCTGCCCGCACCACGGTGCTCGGCGATAACTACGGCATGGGCGTCAGCGCCGGCACCTACATCTGCGAAAAGCTCGACGGCAACACCGACGCCGTGGTCGCCGAGATCGCCGGCATCGACTCGCTGCCGCTGACGCAGGACCGCTCACAGGGCTTCGCCGACGCACTGTCTGACTGCGACCTCGAGGTCGATGCACGCGTCGCGGCCGACTTCACCGTGGCCGGTGGCGAGTCGGTGACCTCACAGTTGCTGGCGGCCAATCCGAAGATCGACGCCATCTGGAACCACGACGACGACCAGGGCATCGGCGTCCTCGCCGCCATCGCCTCCGCGAACCGTGACGAGTTCTTCATGGTCGGCGGCGCCGGCAGCCTGAGTGCTATGGAGGCCATCGAGGCCGGCGACTCGGTCCTGGAAGCCACGGTCATCTACCCGTCGACCCAGGCGGCCGATGGCGTGGCGCTTGCGCGACTGATCGCACAGGACAAGACCGTGGGTGACCTCATCACCCCGGGGATTCCGAACCGCATCGTCTTGGCGGCACCTGTGGTCACCAAGGACAACGTCGCGGATTTCATGGACATCGGATTCGAGTAGATCTGGATCCGACCCGGGACGTCGTTCACGACGGCGCCCCGGGTCGTCCGTCTCCCTAGGAAGGACACTGTGTTGACCGAGAACCTTCGTGTCGCCATGATCGGCCACGGTTTCATGGGTGCCGCGCACTCTCAGGGGTGGCGCGTCGCCGGCCGCTTCTTCGACCTGCCGGCAGAGCCGATGATGCAGGTCATCGCCGGCCGCTCTGCAGAGTCGACGGCGGCGGCCGCCGAGAAGTGGGGATGGAACGAGGCATCGACCGACTGGCGTGAGGTCATCGCTCGCGACGACGTCGACATCGTCGACATCGTGACCCCTGGCGACACACACGCCGAGATCGCCATCGCCGCCCTCGACGCGGGAAAGCACGTGCTGTGCGAGAAGCCGCTCGCGAATTCGGTCGCAGAGGCCGAGGCGATGCAGGACGCCGCGGAGAGGGCGGCCGCCCGCGGGATCCGGTCGATGGTGGGTTTCACCTACCGTCGTGTTCCGGCGACGACGTTCGCGCGCGAGCTGGTCACAAGTGGGCGCGTCGGCGAGATCCGCCAGGTTCGCGCCGAGTACCTGCAGGACTGGTTGATGGATGCTGAGGCGCCGCTGACCTGGCGGCTGAAGAAAGAGCACGCAGGATCCGGTGCCCTCGGCGACATCGGCGCTCACGCGGTCGACCTCGTCGAGTACATCACGGGTCAAAACGTGGTGAGCGTGTCCGGCATCCTTGAGACCCTCGTGAAAGAGCGTCCGGTCCTCGGCTCAGCGGCCGGGCTCTCCGGCACCGCGGGCGATGGCCGCGGTGAGGTGACTGTCGATGACCTCGCGCTTTTCCATGGCCGACTCAGCTCAGGCGCGCTGGCCTCGTTCGAGGCGACGCGCTTCCGCACAGGCCGCAAGAATGCACTGCGCATTGAGATCTCCGGTTCTCTCGGCGCGATCGCCTTCGACCTTGAACGGCTCAACGAACTCGAGTACTACGACGCCACTCAGAACGGCTTGGAACAGGGGTTCCGCCGCATCCTCGTCACTGAACATGATCACCCGTATCTGAACGCCTGGTGGCCGACCGGTCATGCCCTCGGTTACGAACACGGGTTCACTCACCAGGTGCGCGATTTCGTCAGCGCGATCTCTGACGCAGTGCAGCCTCGTCCTTCATTCGCTGATGGATTGCACGTGCAGCGGGTGCTCGCTGCCGTCGAGCAGAGCTCGATCGCCGGTAGCGTCTGGACCAGCACTGCGCGCTGATCCGGCAGACGGAAAGTACCGAGAAGTCCTCATCAACGAAGAAAGGGATGACGCAATGGCACGACCGATCACTCTGTTCACCGGACAGTGGGCCGATCTTCCGTTCGAGGAGGTGGCACGCCTCGCCGGAGAGTGGGGCTACGACGGTCTCGAGATCGCGAGCTGGGGCGATCACCTGGACGTATCGCGCTGGGACGACGCGGATTACGTGCAGGGACGCAAGGACATCCTGGCGCGCTACGGGTTGAACGTGTGGACGATCTCGAACCATCTCGTCGGTCAAGCCGTCTGCGATGACCCGATCGACAGGCGCCACCGCGACATCGTCAGTGAGCGGGTCTGGGGCGACGGAGACGCCGAAGGCGTGCGTCAGCGAGCAGCTGAAGACATCAAGATGACTGCGCGCATGGCCGCTGCGCTCGGCGTGAAGACGGTGACCGGCTTCACGGGATCATCGATTTGGAAGTACGTCGCGATGTTCCCTCCCGTTTCGGCGGACGCTGTGGAAGACGGCTACCGCGACTTCGCCGACCGGTGGAATCCGATCCTCGACGTCTTCGACGAGGTCGGTGTGCGATTCGCACTCGAAGTGCACCCGTCCGAGATCGCATACGACTACTGGACGACCAAGCGCACTCTCGATGCGATCGGTCACCGCGAATCCTTCGGTCTCAATTGGGACCCTTCGCACATGGTGTGGCAGGACATCGACCCGGTGGGCTTTCTCTGGGACTTCCAGGACCGCATCTTCCACGTGCACTGCAAGGACACGAAGAAGCGGGTCGGCAACGGCCGCAATGGTCGACTCTCCTCGCACCTCGGTTGGGCTGACCCGCGACGCGGATGGGACTTCATCTCAACAGGCCACGGCGACGTGCCGTGGGAGGATGCCTTCCGGATGCTCAATGCCATCGGCTACGACGGACCGCTGTCGGTCGAGTGGGAGGATGCCGGAATGGACCGACTCGTCGGGGCGCCGGAGGCACTCGAGTTCGTGCGTCGCCTTTCGACCTACAAGCCGTCGGACGCGGCGTTCGACGCAGCGTTCTCGTCAAAGTAGACCTGCGATCGATCAGCGCGCGAGCGCACCGAGCATCTCGACGAAGTGATCGAGGTCAGCGGCTGTCCAACTGCGCAGATTCTCACCTATGCGACCCTCGTACCGCGCCCTGGCGATCGCGATGCGCTCCTGTGCAAGGTCTGTGGCGACCAGCACCCGAGCGCGTCGGTCGTCGGGGGCGGGCACGCTCTCCACGAGCCCGAGTTCTTCGAGTTGTCGTACCTGACGGCTGACGGCCGATTTGTCGGTCTGCAGACGCTCGATGATCGCACCGGCCGATGTGGCCTTGCCGCTCGCGATCGATGTCAGCACCTGGTAGCCGAGCGGCTGCAGGTCAGGGTGCACCGTCACCGCCGCTTCTCGCCAGCCGACCCTGATTCGGGCGAAGAGTCGACCGAGCTCGTGCTCGACCCGCGTGACGGCCTGATCGATCGCGACAGCCTCGTCTGCGGCATCCGCATCGGCCCTCGACGAGGGATCGTCAGCATCGTCAGACATGGCACTCATATTCGCCAGTGTACGGCGAAGTCTCGCCGTCAGAATCGACGACGTGACCTGCCTGCGACACCTCACATCTCGGAAAGCAGCCGGAACACTTTCGATGCGGTCTGAATCTCGTCCTGCGTGAGTTCAGCGAGCGCGCTTCTCAGTCGGTTGGCGTGATCTGCTCTCAACTCGGCGAGGGCGCCGCATGCCATCGGCGTCGCGGTGAGCACGCGTTGCCTGCCGTCTTCGTCATGCGGGCGCGACTGCAACAGACCGAGATCTTCGAGCGCGCGAACCTGCCGACTGATCATCGATTTGTCGATCTCGAACCGCTCGGCGATCTCGTGCGCGTTGGAGCTTCCGACCCGCGCGATGAATGCCAGCATCTTGTATCCGGACGGTTGAAGGTCGGGATGGATGTGTGCCGCGGACTCTTTCCACAGGCTCCGAGCTCGCGAGAAGATGAGGCTCAGATGCCCCTGGAAGTCTGCGAACTCGGCGTCGGCTTCTGTCGTCATCGTGGCGTCAGCGGCGGTCATGTCAGCGACGGCTCCGCTGATTCTGGCGCTCGCGCCTGCTCGGCGATTCATCAGCCGAAGGCGATTGCTGCGCACTGATGCGGATGCTGCCGGTCGACGTGGTCGCCCCCACCTCAGCCTCCGCGACCTCGATCGCAGATGTCTCGGCCTGATCGCGCAACTGCTCTGCGGCGTTCTTCGTCGACAGCGGCTTGTTCTTGATGAAAGCGATGGCGATGATGCCCACGAGAGCGAGCGGGATCGCGATGATGAACGCATCGGCGATGCCGTGGCCGTACGCAGACTCGACGACGATTCGGAGTGTTTCAGGCAACTCTGACACGTTGGGCACGTCGCCCGACGCCAGGCTCTTCAGCGCGCTGGATTCGGCCGAGGTCGTCGGGGTGAATCCGGACAGAGAATCCTGCATGTACGTCGCGACGCTGGTCGAGAGCAACGACCCCATGATGGTGACGCCGATCGTACCCGCGATGGTGCGGAAGAAGTTGACGTTCGACGACGCCGCGCCCAACTGCCTCGGAGAGGTGTCGTTCTGGACGATGAGCGTGAGGTTCTGCATCACCATTCCCAGTCCGGCGCCGAGCACGAACATGTACCCCGCGACGAGCGGGAACGGTGTGTCGTAGCGCAGCGTCGCCATGAGGCTGACGCCGACGAGGGCGAGCACAGATCCGGTGACCATCCACCCCTTCCACTTTCCGAACCGGCTGACCAACTGCCCGATGAGGATCGAAGAACCCATCTGACCGATGATCATCGGGATGGTCATGAGACCGGACTCGGTCGGTGTGGCACCGCGCGCGATCTGGAAGTACTGGGCGAGGAAGACCGACGTCGCGAACATCGAAACGCCGATTGCGATCGACGCGATGACCGAGAGCGTGAAGGTGCGGTTGCGAAAGAGCGACATCGGGACGATCGGCTCTTTCACCAAGAATTCCACGGTGATGAAGGCGCTGATCGCGAGCCCCGCGATGACGGCCAGCACGATGCTCGTCGAGGAGTCCCAATCGAACTGGCTGCCGCCCATCGACACCCAGATCAGCAGCGTCGAGACGCCGACGGCGAGCAGCACGATGCCGAAGTAGTCGATCGAGATCCTCGTTCCGCGCTGGGGTTTAGGCAGGTGCAGGGTGAACTGGAGAAGGATGAGCGCGACGATCGCGAACGGAACGCCGACGAAGAAGTTGGCTCGCCAGCCCAGAGTGTCGGTGATGAGTCCGCCGAGCAGCGGCCCCCCGATCGTGCCGAGCGCCATGATGCCGCCCACGACACCCATGTACTTTCCGCGTTCGCGCGGAGAGATGATGAGCGCCACAGCGATCATCACCAGCGACATGAGGCCGCCGACGCCGACGCCCTGGATGACTCGAACGGCGATCAGCATGTTGGTGTCGGTGGAGAACCCTGCGATCACCGTGCCAGCGGTGAAGAGGATGAGCGAGAGCTGAACGAGGATCTTACGGTCGACAAGGTCAGCGAGTTTGCCCCAGATGGGGGTGGTGACGGCTGTTGCCAACAGGCTCGCGGTGATGACCCACGTGTACTGCGACTGCGTTCCCCCTAGGTCGGCGATGATGACCGGCAGCGAGGTCGAGACGATCGTGCCTGAGAGGACGGCGACGAACATGCCGACGATCAGGCCGGAGATCGCGGTGAACACCTCGCGAGCAGAGCGTGTGGTTGCGGCCGCGGCGTGGGTGGTGGAAGTCAAGGGTGGCGCTCCTGCATAAGAAAGTTGATTGAAATCAACATTATCCACATGGTTGCTAGATGTCAACTATTGGCATACGTCAACGATCTGTCGGTTCCCCGAGCGGCCGAGCAGCAGAAACAGAAGAGGCCCCGGCGCTGCCGGGGCCTCTTCCTGTCGGGATGACTCAGCTGAACTGGTTCATCGTGTTGTCCTTGCCTCCGGCCTTGAGAGCTGCGTCGCCGGCGAAGTACTCCTTGTGGTTGTCGCCGATGTCGCTGCCCGCCATGTTCTGGTGCTTGACGGTGGCGATGCCCTCGCGGATCTCGCGACGCTGCACGCCCTTGACGTAGGCGAGCATGCCCTCTTCGGCGAAGTAGCCCTTGGCCAGGTCATCCGTCGAAAGCGCGGCCGTGTGGTACG
>JBEBSN010000043.1:0-21492 GCA_040394295.1 Microbacterium sp. | reverse complement strand
AGGAGACCTGGACGTTCATCGTCTGGGTGCTCTACGCCGGCTACATCCACGCCCGTGCGACCCGCGGCTGGCGCGGCAACCCCTCGGCGTGGCTGTCGATCGTCGGCTTCGCGTCGGTGATCTTCAACTTCACGATCGTCAACGTGTTCTTCAAGGGGCTGCACGCCTACTCCGGCTTGAGCTGAGCGCGCCTCAGGACGCCGAGAGGGCAGTTGCGCACAGTCTGCCTCGCGGTAACCGTGCCTGACTGCCCTCTCGGCGCTTGCGAACGAGCGGCGGCTCACCCCAGCGGGATGATCTCGTGGTTCTCGCGGCCCTCCGCGTACCAGACCAGTTCGGCCTCGGTGATGACGCAGGCGGGTTGGTCGGTCCGCATGCGGCCGACCGCGCGGGCGAGGTCTGCCCAGGCCTCAGGGGCGAGAGTCGTGCCGTAGACGAGCGAGAGATGGAAGATCCACTCGTCGATGCTCAATTCGTCGAGGCGTTGCAGATTCGTGGCGTCGAGGGCATCGGTCAGTGACGTGTAGGCACTGACGAGGGATGCCGTGCGCTGCAGCCGCATGATGACGATCTGCCAGGGCGCGGCAAAGGTGTCGATGGCGTCGACGCCGATCTCGATCGGAGCCTGCAGCGCTGCCCAGCGGCGCACCAGAGAGATCACTTGCGTGCGGCGTTCCGGTTCGGAGAAGCCGCGAAGCGTGACGTGCTCGGTATGCGGATGCTTCAGTGCCTGCGGCGTCGTTCGCAGCAGCTGCGTCTGCGTCGCGCGATATGCATCTGAGACAGCTCCGCCGGGCCGCAGCACGAGATACTGCTGACCGTCGAGGGCGGCAAGTTGCTCGGGGTCGGTCATGAACGGTCGGCGCATCCCTCGACGGTACCGGGCCGTCGGCCCGATACCGTCGTATCTCAGAGCGGATGCGCCGCGGCGGCGACTACGCGGCGGCGAGCACAGCCTTGGCGGAGGTGGTGCGCCGCAGCGTCACGACGATCGTGGTCGCGACCAGTGACAGCACTGCCCAGACGACGAGAGCGGCGACCGCACTGCCGTTCGCGGTGATCAGCCCGGTGAATGCCGAAGACGTCGGCAGAAGTCCGCCGAGGCTCGCGAGCCAGCCCGGCACGGTCGAGATCAATCCTGTGGCGACGGCGACGACACCGATGAGTGCGCTGACCCATCGCCCGATGCCTCCGAACAGTGCGATGAGTGCCTGATTCACCGCGGCGAATGCGACGCCAGCGAGCACCGCAGTGCCGGCGAATGCCCACCAGGTCGCTGCGTCATAACCGGCGACGAACTGCACGATCAGCGCGACCAGCACACCCTGACCGACCCCGATCAGCGCCGCAGGCGCGAACGACCGCAGTGTGAGGGCAGCCGAGGAACGACGAGAGGTGAGCGTGCGCTCGGGGTGGGCGCGCATGACGATGAACGACGCGAGTGCTCCGAACCACAGCACCACGGCTGCGAGCAGCGGGATCGCCGTCGGACCGAAGATCGTGTTCGTAGACGAGTTCGTCGACACCGGGTCAGCGAGCACGGAGGCGATCGACGTCGACTCCTGGTCGTCGAACGAGGGGAGTGCCTCGGTGGCGGTGCTGAGACCGTCGGCGAGTTCGTTCGTTCCGTCGGCGAGTTCGTCCATACCCGAAGCCAGTTCACCCGCACCGTCCGCGAGCGCGGTTGCACCGGTGCTCAGCGAGACGGCGCCGCTGCCGAGCTCAGACGCTCCGGCGGCCGACTGGTCAATGCCGCCTGCCAGTTGGGTGAGGCCGCCGGCGAGCGTGGTCGCCCCGTTCCCTGCTTCGCGCAGTTGTGCGGCAAGGGCGCTCGGCAGCGCGCCGACTCCGGTCGCGACGTTGCCGGCGTAGCCGTTGGCTGTACCGGCGGAGACGGCGGCTGCTCCAGCGGATTCAGCGTTGGTGCCCACCGCCGCGGCATCCGTGCCCACGTCGGTCGCCGCGCCTTGCAGGCGGGAGCAGAAATCGGCGTCGACACCCATCGTCACGCACTCTGCGGCAAGTGCGCCGAGCGATTGGGCGCTAACGCCGAGGGACTCTGCGGTGGCGCCGAGCGAACCTGCGAGCGTCGCTGTCTGATCTGCTGCGGTCTTCGCGTAGCCGGCGCCGGTGGATGCCGCACCGGCGAGCTGCTTCAGGTCGCTGTCCGGCGCTTCCAACGCCGCAGCGCCGCTGATAAGCCCGCTTCCCAGCTCGTTAGCACCGGTCGCGGCGTTGCGCGTGTTGGTTGCGATCGTGCCGAGACCGGTGGCCAAGGCCGCCGCTCCGTCTCCGAGTTGGGACGCTCCCTCCGACAGCTTCGTGGCTCCGTCCGGCAACTCGGCGGCGCCATCGGCGGCAGTGCGCGCGCCATCGGCCAGCTCGTGCGCTCCGGAGGCTGCCTCGCCGATCTGATCACCGATCGTCGTGAATCCGACGAGGATGTTCTCCGTGGTCGCTTCCGAGAGCATGGTGCCCATCGTGGATGCGGCGACTGTCGCGATCTGACCGGTGATCAGATCGTCGGCGACGAGGCCGTCGTCGGGGGTGGTGACTTCGATGGTGGCCTGCTCAGCGGTTCCCCCGCCGCCGGAGATCGCCTGGCCCGACGAGGTCGCCGCGGCCGAGAAGTCCTCCGGAATCGTGATGACTGCCTGATACCGGCCGTCAGCGAGCCCGTCGGTGGCGTCGTCGACATTCGAGATCACCCACGAAAGATTCGAATCCAGTTCGTCTGAACCCTCGACAAGGCCTGACGCGAGTTGGCGACCCAGCGGTGTGTACTGGTCGTCGATCGTCACCGGTTCGTCGAGGTTGACGATTGCGGCGGTCATGGATTCCAGGCGTTCGGTCGGGTCCTGCAGGGCTGCGACGAGGATGCCGCCGACCAGCGCAGGCAGCAGCAGCACGCCGATGAGCGTCAGCCAGGTGATGGGACGGCGGGAGCGAGCCCGTTCGATCGAGAGGGTCATGCGTTCACCTCAGTGTTGTCGTTGTGCACGGCAGCCGCCGATTGCGCGGCTGCGATGTCGAGGATGCTGGCGGACGGCCAGGCGGCCTCGGCGAGGATGGTGCGGGCAAGGTCGGCGTCAGAGGCGGTGGCGAACACCGCGAGGGGGCGAGAGGATGCAGCGCGCTGCAGCATCGCCGTCGCCTGATCGCGCTGCCCGCCGGAGAAGCGGTCGATCCCATCGATCACGACGGCATCAGGGCGGCCGCGCAGCGCCTCGCGGAGGTCATCTAGTGCGGCTTCGGCATCGTCGACCAATACGCAGCCCACGTGGCGGCGCACCCAGGCGGCACGTCCGGGTAGAAGGTGTCCGACGACGCGGAGGTTTCCGGTGTCCGGCGTGAGGCGTCCGGCGATCGTCAGCGCGAGCACGCGATGAGCGCGCGAGTCGCTTCCGGTCGCGATCAGCGCTGAACCGGAGGTGACGCGCAATGAAAGCCCTTCGAAGAGCGGAGCATCGCCACTGAGAACGAGGTCGTCCGCAGCGATGACGGATCCGTCGCCCGGCCAGGTCTCGAGATACCGCTCCCGCTCGACGGCTTCGCCTTCGATATCGACGCGGGGCAGAATCTTCTCCAGCCAGGACGGGATCTCCCATGCGCGTTCGCCGAGAATCGCCATGAGTGCCGGAATGAGTGTCATGCGCACCAGGAACGCGTCGATGGCTATACCGGCAGCGAGACCGAGCGCGATGGGTTTGAGCGACGAATCGCCCTCGGGCACGAACGCCACGAACACCGCGAACATGATCAACCCAGCGGCAGTGACGACCTTGGCGGAGCCGGTGAAGCCGCTTCTCACGGCGTGGATTGCCGCGGCTCGGCGCGTCGCCCGATTCGGCGACTTCGCCGCGGGGTCATGTACGAAGTCCTCGCGCATGCGCGAGACGAGGAAGACCTGGTAGTCCATTGCGAGGCCGAACAGCACGCCCATGAGGATGATCGGCATGAAGCTGATGATCGGTCCGACCTTGGCCACGTGCAGCGCGTCGGCGAACCAGCCCCATTCGAAGACAGCGCCGACGATGCCGAACGCGGCGACGATCGAAAGCAGATATCCCAGCGCTGCGGTTACCGGCACCCACAGCGAACGGAACACGATCGTCAGCAGGATGAGCGAGAGCCCGATCACGAAGACGCCGAAGGGCAGCAGGGCGTCGCCGAGCTGATCGGAGATGTCGATCGCGACCGCGGTGAAGCCGGTGATCTTCACGTCGATGCCGTACTCGTCGAGCCATTCATCGTGATGCGAGCGGAGCTCGCGAACCAGGTCACTGGTGGCGGGGTCATCGGGTGCGGTTTCGGGAATGACCTGAACGATTCCGGTGTCTGCGGTCTCGTTCGGGGTGGCCAGAGCCACTTCCTTGACGCCGTCGATCTTGGCGACGGCATCGCCCAGGTCTTCCATCAGCACCAACGGGTCGGTCGATGTGACGATCGTTCCCGTCAGCACGAGGGGGCCGTTGAACCCTGCGCCGAACTCTTCGGCCACCAGGTCGTAGCTCTGCCTGGCCTCGTTGTCTTTGGGGAGGACACCGGCATTCGGCAGCGCCAGGTTGAGGCTCAGTGCCGGGATCGCGACGATGCCGAGGCCGATCACGACGGCGAGCGAGGAGAGGATCGGGCGCTTGGTCACACCGCCCACCCAGCGTTCGCCCTTCGACAGGCTCAGTGACCGACCCTGACGGTTCTTGGGCGCGCCCTTCGACGGGCTCACTGACCGCTTCTTCGGGCGACCTACGATGCGGCCCTTCGTGAAGCCGAGGAACGCAGGCGTCAGCGTGACAGCGATCGCCACGGCGATGGCTACAGCGACGGACGCCGCGATGCCCATGGTGGTGAGGAAGGGGATGCCGGCGAATCCGAGGCCGATCAGAGCGATGAGGACGGTGATGCCGGCGAAGACGACGGCCGATCCTGCGGTGCCGACAGCCCGAGCTGTGGAATCTTCCGGATCCATGCCCTCGCGCACCTGATCCTGGTGCCTGGCCATGATGAACAGCGCGTAGTCGATGCCGACGGCGAGCCCGAGCATAAGCGCCAGCAGAGGCGTGGTGGAGGAAACGCTTGCGAATGCGGTGGCAGCGAAGATGCCTGCCATCGAGATGCCGACACCGAGGACAGCCGTCAGCAGCGGGAGTCCTGCGACGACGAACGAGCGGAAGGTGACGACCAGCACGAGCAGCGCGATGACGAGTCCGACAGCTTCGGTGAGCGTCACTCCGGGAATGGAGATCGCGAACAGGTCGCCGCCGAGCTCGGTCTGCGAGCCGCTAGGCAGTTCAGCGGCGAGCGTATCCACTGCTGCGGTGAGGGCGTCTTTCGTCTCTTCGGAGACGTCGGTGGCCTGGCCGTCGAACTGCAGCTGCACGATGGCCGCGGTTTCGCCCTGGTTGATCATTCCCTCGATCATCTCGTCGTACGGCGAGGTGACCGCGAGGACGCCGTCGAGGTCGGCGAGTTCGTCCACGGCGTCTTCGATCGGCCCACGGTAGTCGTCCTGCGCGACGCGGTCGCCGGGTGATGCCACGACGATGAACTGTGCATTGGTGCCGCTGACCTGGGGGAACGAGCGCGACAGCTGCTCAAGGCCGTCCTGCGATTCCGTGCCGGGGATCGAGAAGGAGTTGTCGGTGCCGCTGCTGAGAACAAGAGCACCGCCGCCGGCGATGCCGAGAATCAGCAGCCATGATGCGAGAACGCGCCAAGGGTGTACGAATGACCAGCGTCCGAGCGACGACAGGAGTGTGGACACAGGATCCTCCGGGTGCGGATGGTGTTTGGATACAGAGATGTATCCGATACATGTCTGTATCCTACGATCAGGAACACGTGTCAAACTGTGTGCCTGATGTGAACCCCTCGACATGCTCAGGGACCGGCAGAAAAGAGGCGCTTCGATGACCATTCCCGTGACGAGGCGGCGCGAGAACACACGCGCCCGTCTGCTTGACGCTGCCGCGCAGGTGTTCGCCGAGATCGGCCTTGAGGGTGCCAGCGTTGAGGCGATCTGTGAGCGCGCCGGCTTCACGCGCGGGGCGTTCTATTCGAACTTCGAGTCCAAGGACGAGCTCTTCCTTCAACTCACGGCCGCCGTCGCAGATCGGCGCCTCTCTCTCGTGCGTGCCCGCATCGACGAATTCGTGGCATCCGGTGTGCTGCGTGATGACGCTGACCCGATCGACCTTGTGCGGCAGGTGATGGAATCCGGTGAGGATGATCGTCTCAGCGTGCTCCTGATGAGCGAGATCCGCATCCGGGCGCTACGAGACGAGACCTTCGGCGCTGCGTATCTTGCGCAAGAGGCCCAGATGGTCGACAGCATCACCGAGATCATCCAGGGCATCGTCGATTCGGGGTTGTTCGCGTTGCGTGTCGATGTCGCGACCGCGGCGCAGATGCTGACGGTGCAATGGGAAGGCTGCATGGGCCGCGGCGTGATCGCTGGGCAGGACGGCGAGCAGCTTCACCATGTCGGTGCGGAGGCGCTCGGCCGCGTGGTCGAGCTGATCATCGCCCCCACAGACGCGTAGGTCCGCTGACGTTTCGTGTCAGTCGGCGGCTGCCGCGAGCACGGCGTGGCAGCGCCGCAGACGGTCGAGCCACCACTGCTGACGTTCGTCGGATGCGGCGAGATGCTCAAGTCGGGCCGCATCGGGCGTGACGCGGGTTGCGGGAATCGAGCCGTCGACCGATGACAGCTCGGCGACGTCCTCTGCGAACAGCGCCCCGGTGCCGAGCCCGCAGTCGAAGTCGAGTCGGGGGAGCGCTGCAGCCAGAGCCGCGCCCTGACTGAGGCCGACTGCGGTGTCAAGCGCGCTGGAGACCACGGCAGGAAGGCCCGATTCTGCGACGATGTCGAGCGCCCGCCTGATGCCTCCGAGCGGCTGCGCCTTGATCACGATGAGATCGGCGGCACCTGCCCGCGCGACGGCGATCGGGTCTTCGGCCTTGCGGATGCTCTCATCGGCAGCGATCGGAATGTCCATATACTTCACGCGCGTACGCAATTCGGCGAGCTCTGCGACGGTGGCGCAGGGCTGCTCGGCGTATTCGAGGTCGAACTCGGCGAGTGCGTGCAATGCCCGCTCGGCCTCATCGACGTTCCATGCGGCGTTGGCATCGATGCGTACGCGCCCCTCCGGGCCGAGCGCATCGCGGACCGCGCGGACTCGATCGACATCGTCGCTCAGATGCTGCGCGGGGTCTGCGACCTTGACCTTCGCCGTGCGGCATCCGGGGAAGCGAGTCAGCACCCTGGCAACGTCATGTGCGGAGACGGCGGGAATGGTGGCGTTCACGGCGATGCGGTCGCGCAGCGGCGCCGGCTGCGCGTTCCAGGCGTAGTCGATGGCTGCCGCAAGCCAGACGGATGCTTCGGCGTCTGCGTACTCGACGAAGGGTGAGAACTCAGCCCAGCCCTCGGGACCTTCGAAGAGCAGCGCTTCGCGGACGTCCACTCCGCGGAAGCGGGTGGTCATGGGGAGTGCGACCACTCGGGCCGTCGTGAGGATGTCCTGCAGTGCGGGGAGCATGCCCCCATCATGCCCTCGCGTCGCCCCGAAACCCAGGCGCAGCGCGCGACCATGTGACGATTTACTCGTACGCTAATGTGTGCTGGACAATGGTGTGTCTCACACAGTAAGGTGGTGGACATGAACGAGACGTTGGACACGCATCTGCAGGAACTGCGTCGCGGCACGATCGTGCTCGCCTGCCTGCAGCTGCTGCGCAGCCCCGGCTATGGCTACGGCCTGCTCGAACAGCTCGGGGCGCGCGGCTTCGATACCGACGCGAACACGCTCTACCCGCTTCTTCGGCGACTCGAGAAGCAGGAGTACCTCACGAGCGAGTGGAACACCGACGAGGCCAGGCCCCGCAAGTTCTATCGCACCTCAGCAGAAGGCATCCGCCTCGCTGACACCCTCACCACCGAATGGCTCGCTCTCACCACAGCGATCGCCTCATTGACCGGGCAGGAGAACTGACATGACCACCACGCTGACCGAGCGTTACATCGACGCAGTCGTGAGAACGCTGCAGCCCGGCGTCCAGGGCGACGTCCGAGCCGAGCTGGGTGCCTCCATCATCGATGACATCGAGGCCCGCGTAGAGCAGGGTGAGCGGCGCGAAGATGCCGAACGAAAGGTGATCACTGCGCTCGGCGACCCCGGGATCCTCGCCGCCGGTTACGCAGACCGTCCGCTGCACCTGATCGGGCCGAGGTATTTCCTGACCTGGTGGCGACTCCTGAAGCTGCTGCTGTGGATCGTCCCGCCTATCGCGGTCGCAGGTTCGGTGATCGGGCAGATCCTCGCCGACGCTCCGGTCGGTGAGATCATCGGCGAGTCGATCGTCGTGGGCCTCGGCGTCATCATGCACCTGGCGTTCTGGGTGACGCTCGTCTTCGTCGTCCTCGATCGCTCCGGGGCAGACACCGGGGTCCGCTGGACACCCGATTCTCTTCCGGAGCCGCAAGAGTCGGGGGCGGGTCGGGGCGACCTCATCGCGTCGTTGGTGCTGCTCGGAATCTTCGCGGCCTTCGTGATCTGGGATCGCTTGCGCGGCGTCGTGTTGATCTCCGACGTCGAAAAGCTCGACCTCGATGTCGGCCTGGGGGAGCAGACCGTCGCCCTGTCTGTGCTCAACCCCTCGCTATGGCCGTGGTGGATCGGGGGACTGTTCGTGCTGCTGGTCATCGAAGCGGCATTCGCGATCATCGTGTATGCGCGCGGTGGGTGGGACACTGCTCTCGCGATCTCGAACACGGTCCTGTCTGCGATCTTCGTGATCCCTGCGCTCTGGCTGCTGAGTACCGGTGAGCTCGTGAACCCGACCGTGGTCGATTTCATCATGCAGAACCCGGGGACAAGTGCCGGCACCGACCGGATCCTCGCCATCCTCCTGGGAATGCTCATCCTCGGTATCGCGGTCTGGGATGTCGTCGACGGGTGGCGGAAGGCGTCGCGCGCTCGCCGCGCCGTCCGCTGACAGTCAGGGGCAGGAATAGGCTGTGACCATGGTCTCTGAGCTCTTCGATCCCGCAGAATGGGTGCTCGCGCCCGGTGCCGATGCCTATACCGACATCACCGCGCACGTCACGCACGACGGCGGCGTCGCCCGCATCGCGTTCAATCGTCCTGAGGTGCGCAACGCCTTCCGTCCGCACACGGTCGACGAGCTGTACCGGGCGCTCGACATCGCCCGCCAGGACCCGCGGATCGGGGCGGTGCTGCTCACCGGCAACGGTCCGAGCGCGAAGGACGGCGGCTGGGCATTCTGCTCCGGCGGTGACCAGCGCATCCGCGGTCGCGACGGCTACAAGTACTCTTCGACGGACTCAGCGAGCGACGCTTCGACGGGCTCAGCGAGCGACACCGCGAGCCCTGCATCCGCTGCGTCTTTGGGACGCCTGCACATCCTCGAAGTGCAGCGTCTGATCCGCTTCATGCCGAAGGTCGTCATCGCCGTCGTCCCCGGCTGGGCTGCCGGTGGTGGGCACTCGCTGCACGTCGTGTGCGATCTGACGGTCGCGAGCGCCGAGCACGGCAGGTTCAAACAGACCGATGCCGACGTCGGCAGTTTCGACGCCGGCTACGGCTCGGCGTACATGGCCCGCCAGACCGGCCAGAAGATCGCCCGCGAGGTGTTCTTCCTCGCCGAGGAGTACTCCGCGCAGCGCGCCTACGAGATGGGGGCGGTCAACCGGGTCGTGCCTCACGAAGAACTCGAGCGCGAGGCGCTGAAGATGGCGCGCACGGTGCTGACCAAATCGCCGACGGCGATCCGCATGCTGAAGTTCGCGTTCAACGCCGTCGATGACGGCATGGTCGGACAGCAGGTGTTCGCCGGTGAGGCGACGCGCCTGGCGTATGGCACAGATGAGGCTGTCGAAGGCCGTGACTCGTTCCTCGAGAAGCGCGACCCCGACTGGTCCTCCTTCCCCTGGCACTTCTGAGACGCACCTGATGACCTCCGAATCGCGCGGCGAGGTGAGTCTCGACGCCGTGCGCGACGCCATGTATGGCGGGCCCGCGCTTCGGCTCGGAATGCTCCACGAGGAGGGACAAGATCTCCCTGACGAGGTCGCAGCCGTCATCGCGACGTCAGGGTCGAGCGGCATCCCGAAGCGGGTGATGCTGAGCCGCGACGCGCTGCACGCCAGCGCTGAGGCGACAGCCCGAAGGATCGGCAGCGGGCGCTGGCTTCTCGCCCTGCCGCGCGGATACGTGGCCGGTCTCCAGGTGCTCGTGCGTTCGGTGCTCGCCGGCACCGAACCGGTCGTGCTCGAAGGGGGCTTCTCCCCGCGTGCCTTCGCTGAGGCGACGCTTCCCATGCTGCGCACCTCGACCGACTCGTGTTCAGAGCACCTGTACACCTCGCTGGTGCCCGCGCAGCTGGCATCTCTCGTCGAAGCCGCTGACGACGAGGCGGTGCGCAGCGCACTCCAGGCCTACTCGGCGATCCTTGTAGGAGGGCAAGCCCTGCCCGAGCAGCTGCGAGAAGCGGCAGCAGGCCTCGGCGCACGACTGGTCCGCACCTACGGATCATCCGAGACCAGTGGCGGCTGCGTGTACGACGGCGCTCCGCTCGATTCGGCATCGGTGCGCGCGGTCGACGGCGAATTGTGGATCGCAGGTCCCATGCTCGCAACGGGCTACCTGGGCGATCCGACGCTGACCGCGCGCACGTTTGTGCGCGACGAGCATGGCATCCGCTGGTATCGCACCGGAGATCTCGGCATCGTCGAGGACGGCCTCGTACGCGTGCAGGGCCGCGCCGACAACGTGATCGTCTCTGGCGGGATAAACATCTCACTCGACCGCGTCGAGCGCATCGTGAGAGATATCCCCGGCCTGAGCGCAGCCGTGGTCGTCGCCGTGAAGGATGAGCGTTGGGGCGAGGCATCCGTCATCGTCACGCCCCGTGGCGAGGTGCTTCGTCGCAGTGAAGCAGACCAGCTCGCGAGCGCGCGCGACGCAGTGGCTGCCGCACTCGGCAAGCCTGCTCGCCCCGTTCGGCTGATCGTCGTCGATGAGTTGGCGACGTTGGCATCAGGAAAGCCCGACCGCGAGGCGATCCGCCGCATCGCTGCAGAGATGCGTTGAGTCGACGCGGACGCAGAAGACGGATGCCAGACTGAGCCCATGGCCACGTACACGCACGGACACCACGAATCGGTGCTGCGGTCGCACAGCAACCGCACGATCGCGAACTCGGCTGAGTACCTCCGACCTCATCTGCGCGAAGACGCATACCTTCTCGACGTCGGCGCCGGCCCGGGGACGATCACTGCAGACTTCGCCGCGCACGTCGGGCACGTCACCGCGACCGAGATCGGTGAGATCGAGCTCGCCCTCTCGCAACGAACAGCCGACGAGCGCGGTGTGCAGAACATCGACTTCTCGGTCGAAGACGTCCACGCACTGAGCTTCGTCGATGACACATTCGACATCGTGCACACTCACCAGGTACTTCAGCATGTCGCCGATCCGACACAGGCGCTGCGGGAGATGCGCCGTGTCGCCAAGCCCGGTGGCATCGTGGCTGCTCGCGACGCCGACTACGCCGGCTTCATCTGGTTTCCGTCGGCACCCGAACTCGACGAATGGCTGAGTCTGTACCGCGCAGCCGCGAAGGCGAACGGTGGAGAGCCGGATGCCGGTAGGCGACTGCTGTCGTGGGCGAAGGCGGCGGGCTTCGAAGACGTCAGAGCGACCGCATCCTCGTGGTGCTACGCCGCGCCCCAGGAGCGAGCCTGGTGGGGCGGGATGTGGGCCGATCGCATCCTGGAATCGGCGCTCGCGCGTCAGATCATCGACAGCGAAATGGCGAGCACCGACGACCTGCGGCGCATCAGCGACGCCTGGAGACGCTGGGCCGATGCCGAAGACGGCTGGTTCATGGTTCCCCACGGCGAGATCCTCTGCCGCGCCTGATCGGCTCGGTGTCGAATACATCGCAGGGCGGATGCCGCCGTTCGAGCACTCGCGTAGCGTGAGAGCGTGATCCGTCCGCTGTCCCGCTCCTCTCTCGTCCTCGATATCGTCGGCGCTTTCCTCCTTCTCGTCGTGCTGACGCCGCTGTCGGTGGTCTTCTACGCGCCTCAAGCGATGACCCACACCGTGTCTGAGCCGGTGGCGTTGGCGATGCTGGTCCTCGCGGCGATGCTGCAGTGCGGTGCGGTCGCCATCGGCCGACTGTCTCCCGGTATCGCACTGGGGGTCGCATGGGCCGGTGCGATCGTGCAGATGGCGACGGGGCTGGATCCGCTGCCGTTCAACCTCGCGATCCTCGGTGTGCTGTACGCGACGGCGGCGTGGGGATCGGACCGGATCTTCTGGGCGGGCCTCGTCTCCGCATTCATCGGTGGAATCACCGCCGCTGTGTACATGGTGTTCGTCAGCGGGTACCTCACACCCACTCTCACCAACGTGCCCACGATGGTCGTCTTGGCGTTCATGGGCGTACTGGCGCTGGGCTCTCCCTGGCTGGGCGGCTTCGGGTGGCGAATGGTGCTGCGGTGGAGGGCGACGCGCGAAGCCCAGACGCTCGCAGAGGTCGCAACCGCCGAAGAACAGGAGCGCGTGCGCATCGCCCGCGACATGCACGATGTCGTCGCGCACTCGTTGGCGGTCGTGATCGCCCAGGCTGACGGCGCGCGATACGCGGCGACTGCCGATCCGAGTGCCGCGACCGCTGCGCTCGGCACGATCTCGCAGACGGCACGGGGTGCTCTGTCAGACGTGCGGATGCTGCTCACCCAACTACGTCACCGTCAAGGGGTCGGCCCGCAGCCGAGCCTCGCAGATCTGGAGACGCTGTTCACACAGGTGCGACAGGCGGGCATCGAACCTCAGGTCACGATCGACCCGATGCCCCCGGGCGAACCCCCTGCGGCAACCCAGCTCGCCGTTTACCGAATTCTGCAGGAGGCTCTGACGAACGCCATCCGTCACGGCGGCGCAAGTGAGGTCGAGGTGAATCTGGCCTGGCGGCCCGATCACGTCGATCTCCGCGTGAGCAATGTCATCGGCGCGGCGAAGGCGAGTACAAGCGGTGGGCACGGCATCATCGGAATGCGTGAGCGCGCCCAGCTCGTCGGTGGAGTTCTGAGCGCCCAGCGCGACGGCGACGACTTCGTCGTGCAGGCTCGACTGCCCATCGGTGCGGCTTCAGAGGAGATGGAATGATACGCGTGGTGCTCGTCGACGACCAGGCGCTGTTTCGTGCCGGCATCCGCATGCTCATCGATTCGCAGCCCGATCTCGAGATCGTCGGCGAAGCCGGTGACGGCCAGGAAGGGCTCGCGGTCATCGCCGCGTCGCGACCGGATGTCGTGCTGATGGACATCCGGATGCCGGTGATGGACGGGCTCACGGCGACGGGGCGGGTGCTCGCCCAGCCCGACTCGCCCAAAGTCGTCATGCTCACCACGTTCGACCTCGACGAGGCGGCGGCACGCGCGATCCGCGAGGGAGCGAGCGGGTTCCTCCTCAAGGATGCTGACCCGGAGTTTCTGCTCGCCGCGATCCGCACGGTGCATGCGGGCTCGAGCGTGATCGCCGCATCCGCCACGCGAGAGCTTTTCGCGCATTTCACAGAGCAGGCCAAGCCCGTACCCGATTCGTATTCGTCGCTGACCGACCGTGAACGCGAGATCTTCGCTCTCGCCGCACGCGGGCTCTCCAACGCCGAGATCGCGGGACGTGAGTACCTCAGCGAGGCGACGGTGAAGACGCACATCAGCCGCATCCTCACGAAGCTGTCGCTGCGAGATCGCGTGCAGCTGGTGGTGTTCGCGTTCGAGCACGGCTTGAACTGAGCGCGCGCGGATCATCCTCCAGATGTAGTCGGATGCTACGCACGGGCGATGTGGCGGGCCTTGGCACTTCGTAACGTCGTTGGTATGGAAATCACTACCAGCGATCTTGGGCTTGCGGCCCGCGTACAGCATCTGACGAAGTCCTACGGTTCTGGCGATGCCGCCGTGCACGCGCTCGACGACGTCAGCGTCGGCATCCGTCGTGGGCAGTTCACCGCGATCATGGGGCCGTCCGGTTCGGGTAAATCCACCCTCATGCACATCATGGCGGGCCTCGACGCGCCGACCGGCGGCCGTGCGTGGATCGGTGACACCGAGATCACCGGTCTCGGCGACCTCGACCTGACGATTCTGCGACGCCGTCGGGTGGGCTTCATCTTTCAATCGTTCAACCTGGTGCCAACCCTCGACGCCCTCGGCAACATCCTGCTGCCGTTCGAACTCGACGGGCGCCGCCCGAGCGCGATCGAACGGGCTCGAATCGACGGGCTGATCGAAACGCTCGGCCTGTCCTCACGCCTGTCGCACCGGCCACATGAGCTTTCTGGCGGACAGCAGCAGCGGGTCGCCATTGCCCGTGCCCTGGCCACCGCTCCAGATCTCGTCTTCGCCGACGAGCCCACCGGGAACCTCGACTCCGCCAGCGGCCGTGAAGTGCTGCAGCTGCTCTCATCGGCGAGCCGCGAGCACGGCCAGTCCATCGCGATGGTCACTCACGACGCGATCGCGGCGAGCCACGCCGACCGCGTGCTGTACCTTGGCGACGGACGCATCGTCGCCGACCACCCGCGCCAGAGCGCTGAGCAGATCGCGGCGTACATGCTCGCCGCGGAGGTGGCAGCATGAGTGCCGTCGCCACCCATGTGCCAGAGACGACAGCCACGGGGCCACGGTTCACATGGCTGCGCGAGCGCGGAATGGGCGCGAGCATCCTGGTCGCGGCTCTGTCAGCGGCATTCGGAGTCGTGCTGGTCGAAGCGACGGTGTATATCGGCACGATGCTCAAGGCGGATCCGTACATCGGCGACAGCGGAACGCTCGCCGTCGTCGTCGGGCTGCTCTCGGTGCTGCTGATCGGCGTCGCGCTCTACGTCGCCGCGATCGTCACGGCCAACACGTTCTCGACGATCATCGCCGGCCGTACCAGGCGCATCGCCCTCGTACGGCTCATCGGCGGCAGCGCCCGTTCGCAGCGCGTTGAAGTCGCACGCCAAGGACTCGTCGTCGGCGCGCTCGGTGCCGTCATCGGGGTCGTCGCCGGCGTGCTCATCTCCGCTGCCGGCATTGCCGTCGCCGAGCGCCTCATCGTCCAGGTCGACTCGTTCTCGCTCGTGCAGCCGACCGTTCTGATTCCGGCGGTCGGCGTAGCGCTGACCACGTGGGCTGCTGCCTGGGTGGGCTCTCGCCGCGTGCTCGCTGTCACGCCGCTGCAGGCGATCGCGGGCTCGGTCGAGCGTTCGCACGAGGATGCCACGTCGCGCCCCGCGCGCCATGTCGGCGCGCTGATCCTGCTCATCGTCGGCATCGCACTTCTCGTCTTCGGCATCTTCGTCGGCCTCATCACGCCCCTCGGCGTGATTGTCGCTTTCTTCGGCGGTCTCTTCTCCTTCACCGCGCTCTCGCTCGCTGCGGTGCTGGTGATGCCACCTCTGCTGCGTCTGGTGGGGCGTCTGTTCGGCCGCTCGGCCACCGCGCGTCTGGCAGCCGAGAACGCTCTCCGTTACCCGGAACGCTCCAGCCGCATGGCGATCGGTGTGGTGATGGGAGTGACGCTGGTGACGATGTTCGCTGTCGCTCTGGAATCGGTGAAGGTGCTGCTGACGAAGGCCGCGGGGGGCGAGCTCGACCCGCAGTTCACCATCATCATGGACAGCTTCGCTGCGGTGATGATGGTGCTGGTGGGCGTCTCAGCGGTCATCGCCGCCGTCGGACTGGTGAATCTGCTCACGATCGGTGTCGTCCAGCGCAAGCGCGAGCTGGGGCTCCTCCGAGCGATCGGACTCTCGAATCGTCAAGTGCGCAGCATGATCCTTCTCGAAGCGCTGCACATCACGATCACGGCGACCGCGACGGGGCTTCTGCTGGGGGTGGCGTACGGATGGATCGCCGCGCAGTCGCTTCTCGGCTCGGTGCGGATGCCACCGTTCTTCGAGCAGACGGCCGGGCTGGTGGCGCCCGCTGTGCCGTGGATCCCGGTGGTCGTGATCGCTGTCTCCGCCGCAGTTCTCACTCTGGTCGCCGCTGCGGCCCCGACGAAGCTTGCAACGCGGGTCGCGCCGGTGGAGGCACTCGCCGTCGACTGAGCCGAAAGTGGCCAGGTGCTCCGCTCGGCCAATAGGCTGAACGGATGCCGTCACCGCTGGATCAGTCCGCATATCAGGTCCGTTTCGAGTGGGGCACGGCCGGGCTCGAACGCCTCGCCGCATCTGACGTGGTCGTGGTCGTGGATGTGCTGCGGTTCTCTTCGACCGTGACGGATGCGGTGGACGGCGGTCAGACGGTGGCCTTGGCAGATGCTGTTCGCTGGTCCCGCAACGGTGCAGCGGTGGCCGCTGCGGCGGGCGAGTCGACAGTGGTGCTGCTCGGGTCGCTGCGCAACGCCTCCGCGGTCGCGCAGTGTGTTCTGGCGCTGCAGAACCAGAGGCAACAGCGCACGTCGGTGTCTGTCATCGCCGCTGGCGAGCTGACGGATGACGGAGAGCTCCGCTTCGCCGTCGAGGATCAGCTCGGGGCGGGGTCGATCATCGCTGCGCTGACTGACCTCGGCATCGATCACACCTCGCCTGAGGCAGCCGTTGCCTGCGAGTCGGCCCGGGGTCTGCGCAGGGCGATGCGACACCTTCTCTCGGCATCTGGCTCCGGCCGCGAGCTCGACGGCGGCGTCGCGGCGACGACACTTGTCAAGGAGGCAGGCCTCGCGCCCACCGGTGTCGCGGCAGCGGCCGAACTCGACGTGACCGACGCCGTGCCGGTCTTGCGCAACGGCGCGTTCGTACCGTTCGGCGGTTGAAGCGGTCAGCGGTGGTCGGTTTCCGGCGACCTACTACTCACGGGGCATCTGCGCGGCGAGCCGGGCCGCGGCGGTGATCTCACGGCGAGTCCAGACGAACTCGTGCTGCGGGTCGAACGTGCGCGAGCACTTCGCACACGACGTCGGCCGACTCGCGCGGCGGTGCCGGTAGGTCACATGCCCCGCCGGGCATGTGCCCACCCAGGGGGCGAGTTCGACAGCCGTTTCGCCATGATGGGTCGTGCCGCCGACGTAGCCGAGGTCGTCGGCGATGCGCTTCCACTTCGGCCCGTGCGCTGCCCGATGCCCCGCGAGTGCGTGCGCGACCTCGTGCAGCAGCACCTGATGGATCTCGTCGTCGTCGAAGCGTGCGGCGAGATAGCGCGAGACGGTGATTCGCTTCGCGCTGAAGTCGCACAGGCCGGCCCGGCGCTTCGCGTGGTCGAAGCCGAACGACCAGCTGTCATCGAGATGCATCTGGAGGAGCGCTTCAGCCCAGACGCGCACACGGTTCAGATCCGCCATGGGCCAAGAATAAGTCATCCCTGAGACATCGGCGCGGCACGCGTGGCGCCGGATGCTTCGACGGCCCAGCGACCGGCGGGGTCAGGTCGTGACGAGGTGTCCTGTGCGCTGACGTTCGACGGTTTCGATCGCCAGCAGCACCGTCTCGAGTTCGTGTTCTCCGGCGCCAGATTCGCGCCGGAGGAACAGCTCCTGCTTGAAGCTCTCGCGTGCCTGTTCGAAATCGCCTGCCTCGAACGCGTTCTTTCCGCGATGCTGATGTGCGAACGCAGCGATCGCTGCCCAGCCCTGTCCCTCGGCCTCGGTGGCACAGGTCATCAGCACCTGGTCTGCGGCGCTGTACGCACCGCGATACTGCAGTATCGTCGCGTGCAGCACGCGCGCGCGCAGCACATCCTTGCGCGTTCCCGCCATCCTGGCCACGCGCACCGTCTCCTCCGACAGGGCGAGGGCGTCGTCAAGGCGGTCGAGAACTTTCAGCAGCCACACACGCTCAAGCATCGCCGGCAGGCTTCGCTGAGACTCGATCTCGGCAAGCCGCTGTGCGCACTCGATCTGATCAACCTGCTCACGAAGAGTGTCTGAGTCGTAACCCCGAATGAAACCCATGTGCTCTCCTTCCGCAGCATCCTGACCAGTCTGCCTTCGACAGTGCGGTTGGCTCTGACGGCACGCCATGGTGACGAGGAAACGACGCCTCGTCAGCGCAGGAAGATCGACGCGTCAGGCTTGGGGGATGCGACGGCATCCGCGTCCGTGACGACGCGCGCATCCTTCGTGAAGGCGACGACCTCTGCGCCCTGGGCGATCTTCGCGGGGTGCGGCCCGGCCGCCAGCATCCGGGGGAGCCACTCGGTCAGCAGGGGAGCGGCCGAGGCGGCGATGACGAGGTTTCCGAATCGTCTGCCTTTGAGGACTTGGGTGTCGGCGAGCAGCGCCACCTCGGGCAGCACATGGGCGATGGTGGCGACCTGTCGACGGGCGAAGGCAAGCCCCGGGCCGTCGGCGACGTTGACGAGCAGGACGCCTGTCGGCCCCAGAAGTGCACGCAGCTCGGTGTAGAACTCCACGCTTGTCAGATGAGCCGGCGTCTGCGCGCCGGAGTACACGTCAGAGACGATCAGATCGCAGGCCCCCGTCAATGCGGCGGGCAGCTTCTGCGCGCCCTCGCGTGCGTCTCCGATCCGGATTCGGATGGATGCTCCTCGGGGGAGCGGCAGGTTCTCACGCACGAGTGTCGCCAGTGGCGCCTCCCATTCGATGACCTGTTGCCTCGAGCCGGGGCGTGTCGCCTCGATGTATCGCGGAACCGTGAGCGCACCTGCTCCGAGGTGCAGGGCAGTGAGCGGCCCATCGGGCAGCTGGTCGATCACTGCGCCCATCCGCACGACGTACTCGAAGTGCAGGTGGGTGGGATCTTCGAGGTCGACATGCGACTGAGGAGTGTCATCGACGATCAGCTCGAAACCGGAGGTGAACTCCGAGGGAATGATCCGCGCGATGCCGCCGTGGTCAAGGCGCGCCTGCGGATGCTCGGTGTCCCTGGCGCGCGTTCTTCCCATGTCTCTGAGCTTAGGCCGACGGCGAGATCGACGTCAGGCGCTGCGGGTCAGAGAGCCGCCACAGCATCGGCGACCGTCGGCGCCTCGAACGCGAAGCCGTCTTCGAGCAGACGATGCGCGTCAACGGCCTGATCGGCGAGCAGCAGCTCCTCGGCGGCACGGCCCATTGCGGTCTTCAGCATGAACTCGGGAAGACGGAGCAGGTGCGGCCGGTGCAGGCTGCGGGCCAGCGTGACGGTGATGTCCTTCGACTGCGCGTGCTCGGGTCCGACCAGATTGACCGGGCCTTCGAGCGACGATGTCGTCGCGAGGTGCAGCAGCGCGCGTGCCTCATCCGCGAGGCCGATCCACGGCCAATGTTGGCGGCCCGTACCGACCGTTGCGCCGAGGCCCAACCTCGTCGCAAGGATCAGGGGCTGCAGGGCGCCTTCGCGCGCGAGCACGAGACCCGTTCTGGCCTGCACGACGCGTGAGTGAGCGTGAGCGGGTGCCGTGGCATGCTCCCAGGCATCTACGACATCAGCGAGGAAGCCTGTACCACGCGCCGAATTCTCAGCGAGCACCTCGCCCGGCCGGTCTCCGTAGATGCCTACCGCAGACGCCGAGACCCAGGTCGCCGGTGGGGCGGCCGCGTGGGCGATCGCCTGTGCGATGGAGGCGGTCGCCTGCACTCTGCTCTGCAGGATCTCGCGGCGGTAGCGTCGGGTCCACGGGAGGCGGGCAAGGCTCGCGCCCGACAGGCTTATGACGGCATCTGCCCATTCGATGGCTCCTGCGGGAATCGAGCGCGCTGCGGGATCCCAACGGTGCTCAGTCGCATCGGCCGGCGCGCGACGTACGAGGCGGTGGACTTCGTGTACCCCAGCAGCACGCCGAGCCACCTCGGAACCGATCAGGCCGGACGAGCCGGTCAGCAGGATTCTCATGGTGATGCCCCTCCGCAGGTTGATCGACGCTAACACGCGACGGCGCCGCAACCACGACCGCAATCCGCCTGACACGGTCACCAGTCGTTACCGAGCTGATACCGAGTCGCAACATGAATGCGTTTGGATTCCTGGGACAGGCTGGGTAGCGTCGGAACATCGCCGTGTAACGGCTGCGATGGCGCAGCTGGCACGCGCACAGAAGCGCCCCAACAAGGGAAGGTACACAGCATGAACCACACATCCATGCGACGCCGAGGACTCGTAGCAGTCACCGGCACCGCGATCGCAGCGATGCTGCTCGCGGGTTGCGTCGCCAGCGAGCGCGGCGACGACTCCGGCGAGGCTACCGGCGACGTCGACACCACGTTCGTGTTCGCAGCGTCCTCCGATCCGGCCAGCCTCGACCCCGCCTTCGCCCAGGACGGCGAGAGCTTCCGCGTCTCGCGCCAGATCTTCGAGGGACTTGTCGGCACCGAGCCTGGCACGGCAGACCCCGCACCTCTCCTCGCCGAGTCGTGGGATTCGGCAGAGGACGGTATGGCGCATACCTTCACGCTGAAGGAGGATGTCACCTTCCACGACGGCACGCCGTTCAACGCCGAGGCCGTCTGCTTCAACTTCGACCGCTGGTACAACTGGACCGGCCTCGCGGCATCCGAGGCCTTCGGCTACTACTACAACAAGCTGTTCAAGGGCTACGCGGACTCTCCCGAGAACGCGGTTTACAAATCCTGCACGCCGGACGGCGACTACTCGGTCACGGTCGAGCTGAACAAGCCTTTCGCCGGCTTCATCCCTGCGCTTTCGCTTCCCGCATTCGCGATGCAGAGCCCGTCGGCGCTGCAGGAGTTCGGCGCAGACACCGTCGGCGGCTCCGCCGAGGCTCCCGCACTCTCCGAGTACGCGCAGGCGCACCCGGTCGGCACAGGTCCGTTCGCTTTCAGCGACTGGGCACCGGGCGAGCAGCTCACCCTCAACATCTACGACGACTACTGGGGCGAGAAGGGCCAGATCGAGGAGGTCGTCTTCCGTGTGATCGATGACCCGACCGCTCGTCGTCAGTCGCTTCAGGCCGGAGACATCGACGGCTACGACCTGGTCGGCCCCGCCGACACGGCAGCGCTCGAAGAAGACGGCTTCACCATGGTGCCGCGCCCTCCCTTCACTATCCTCTACCTCGCGTTCAACCAGGCCCAGCCTGAGCTTCAGGACCCGAAGGTGCGCGAGGCCCTGTCTCACGCGATCGACAAGCAGGCGCTGATCAGCCAGGTTCTGCCCGAGGGCACCGCCGAGGCGACGCAGTTCATGCCCGACAGCGTCAACGGCTACAACGACGCGGTCACCACCTACGAGTACGACCCCGAGAAGGCCAAGGACCTGCTGGCAGAGGCCGGCTACGACGAGGCCAACCCGCTCGCGCTCGACTTCAACTACCCGGTCAACGTCTCGCGCCCGTACATGCCGGACCCCGAGCAGATCTTCACGGTTCTGTCGTCCCAGCTCTCCGAGGTCGGCGTGGAGACCACTCCGGTCTCCGAGGAGTGGGTCGAATACCTTGACCGCACCACGGGCACCTCTGACCACGGCATCCACCTGCTCGGCTGGACCGGTGACTACAACGACACCGACAAC
>JBEBSN010000042.1:0-22385 GCA_040394295.1 Microbacterium sp. | reverse complement strand
CGCCTTCGTGCGCGATGGTGATCTGATACGGGTCGATATCGCAGCTCGCTCTCTTGATTTACTCGTCGATGAGGCAGAGCTCGCCTCCCGCCGTTCTGGCTGGGAGCCACTTCCCCCGCGCTATACCCGTGGCGTTCTGGCCAAGTACTCAGCCCTCGTCCGCTCCGCTGCGGAAGGCGCGACGACGGGCTGATCCTTCGACAGACTCAGAACCGATCAACGGTTCTCCTGTTGACGAAAACCCATGATCATCAAGGAAAGACATGACTGCTGATTCTGTTTCGGCCGTGCCGCGGCCGCCATCCCAGAAATCCACCGTTCCCGAGATCACGGGCGCTGAAGCTGTCGTCCGATCGCTGGACCTTCTTGGCGTGACCGATGTGTTCGGCATTCCCGGCGGCACGATCATGCCCGTTTACGATCCGCTGATGGACGACGACAACGTCCGGCACATCCTCGTGCGCCACGAGCAGGGCGCGGGCCATGCCGCAGAGGGCTACGCCGCCGCGAGCGGACGCACCGGCGTCGCCATCGCGACGTCGGGACCAGGAGCGACCAACCTGGTGACGGCGATCGCTGATGCGTACATGGACTCCGTCCCGCTGGTCGCGATCACCGGACAGGTGTTCAGCCACCTGATGGGTACAGACGCGTTCCAGGAAGCTGACATCGTCGGCATCACGATGCCCGTCACGAAGCACTCGTTCCTCGTGAAGGCTCCCGAGGACATTCCCGGTGCCCTCGCTGCAGCCTTCGAGATCGCTTCGACGGGTCGACCCGGTCCCGTTCTCGTCGACATCACCAAGGATGCCCAGCAGGCTTCTGCGCCGTTCGTCTGGCCTCCAAAGATCGACCTGCCCGGCTACCGCCCGGTGACCAAGGCGCACGGAAAGCAGATCCAGGCCGCAGCTGCCCTGCTCGCAGAGGCGAAGAAGCCGGTTCTGTATGTCGGTGGAGGAGTGGTGCGCGGTCGCGCCGCCGCAGAGCTGCTCGCACTGGCCGAGTCGACCAAGGCACCTGTCGTGACCACGCTGATGGCACGCGGAGTTTTCCCCGACTCGCACCGGCAACACCTGGGCATGCCCGGTATGCACGGCACGGTTCCGGCCGTTCTGGCACTGCAGGAGTCCGACCTGATCGTGGCTCTCGGTGCCCGGTTCGATGACCGGGTCACCGGAAAGGCGGCAGACTTCGCGCCGAACGCCAAAGTCGTGCACGTCGACATCGACCCTGCGGAGATCTCGAAGATCCGCAACGCCGATGTGCCGATCGTCGGCGATGTGCGCGATGTGCTTATCGACCTCGACGCTGCCTTCCGTGGGGTCGACGACAGCGCCAAATCCGACATCTCGGAGTGGTGGTCCTACCTGGATGGCCTGCTCGAGGAGTTCCCGCTGGGCTACTCGCCGACCGAGGATGGGCTGCTCGCCCCGCAGTACGTCATACAGCGCATCGGGGAGATGACGGGCCCGGAAGGCATCTACGCTGCCGGCGTCGGCCAGCACCAGATGTGGGCGGCGCAGTTCATCAAGTACGAGCGCCCCAACGCGTGGTTGAACTCCGGAGGCGCCGGAACGATGGGGTATGCCGTCCCCGCAGCCATGGGCGCCAAGGTCGCAGAGCCGGATCGTGTGGTCTGGGCGATCGACGGCGACGGCTGCTTCCAGATGACCAACCAGGAACTCGCGACCTGCGCGATCAACAACATCCCGATCAAGGTCGCGATCATCAACAACTCCTCGCTGGGCATGGTGCGGCAGTGGCAGACGCTGTTCTACGACGGACGTCACTCGAACACGGATCTGAACACCGGTCACGGAACCATCCGCATCCCGGACTTCGTCAAGCTCGCCGATGCGTACGGCTGCCTCGCGATCCGGGTCGAGAAGGAAGAAGAAGTCGATGCGGCGATTCAGCTCGCGCTGGAGACGAACGATCGTCCGGTCGTGATCGACTTCGTCGTTTCCGCTGACGCGATGGTATGGCCGATGGTGCCGCAGGGCGTCAGCAACAGCTATGTCCAATACGCGCGCGATCACGCGCCGACATTCGATGAGGAGGTCTGAGTCATGTCGACACACGTTCTGAGTCTTCTCGTCGAGGACACCCCCGGTCTGCTCACCCGTGTCGCAGGTCTCTTCGCCCGCCGTGGTTTCAACATTGAGTCTCTCGCGGTCGGTGTGACAGAGGTGGCAGGCATCTCCCGCATCACGGCCGTCGTAGACGTCGACGAACTGCCGCTTGAGCAGGTGACCAAGCAGCTGAACAAACTCATCAATGTCATCAAGATCGTCGAGCTCGAGTACTCCTCGTCAGTTCAGCGACAGCATGTGCTGGTCAAGGTGCGCACCGATAACGCGAGCCGCTCGAACGTGCTCGAGGTCGTGAACCTCTTCCGTGCGTCGGTCGTGGATTACGCGAGCGATGCGCTCGTGATCGAAGCCACCGGCGACAAGGGCAAAGTCGACGCCCTGCTGCGCGCACTCGAGCCGTTCGGCATTAAAGAGATCGCGCAGTCCGGTCTGCTCGCCATCGGTCGCGGTGGCAAGAGCATCTCTGAACGCGTTCTGCGCAACTGACACTTCGAACCCCGCCGCTCACTCAGCCTTTCTCAAGGGCGGCGATCACACCACAAGCAAGGAGAAACACAACGTGAGTACCGAGATCTTCTACGACGACGACGCTGACCTGTCCCTCATCCAGGGCAAGAAGGTCGCCATCGTCGGCTATGGCTCGCAGGGCCACGCCCACGCGCAGAACCTGCGCGATTCCGGCGTCGAGGTCACCATCGCCCTCAAGGACGGCTCCACGTCGGCTGCCAAAGCCGAAGAAGCCGGGTTCCCGGTCAAGAACGTCGCTGACGCGACCGCGTGGGCCGATGTCATCATGATCCTCGCGCCGGACCAGCACCAGCGCACCATCTACTCCGAGTCGATCGCTCCGAACCTGTCCGAGGGCAAGACACTCGCTTTCGCGCACGGCTTCAACATCCGCTTCGGCTACATCGATGCTCCCGAGGGTGTCGACGTGATCCTCGTCGCGCCGAAGGCGCCCGGGCACACCGTGCGCCGCGAGTTCGTCGCCGGCCGTGGCATCCCTGACATCATCGCTGTCGAGAAGGACGCATCCGGCACGGCATGGGACCTCGCGCTGTCCTACGCCAAGGCGATCGGCGGCACCCGTGCGGGCGTCATCAAGACCACCTTCACCGAAGAGACTGAGACCGACCTCTTCGGCGAGCAGGCTGTCCTGTGCGGTGGCATGAGCCACCTCGTCCAGGCAGGCTTCGAGACGCTCACTGAGGCTGGTTACCAGCCGCAGATCGCGTACTTCGAGGTTCTGCACGAGCTCAAGCTCATCGTCGACCTCATGTGGGAGGGCGGCATCGCCAAGCAGCGCTGGTCGATCTCTGACACGGCCGAGTACGGCGACTACGTCTCGGGCCCCCGCGTTGTCGACGACCGGGTCAAGGAGAGCATGAAGGCTGTCCTCGCTGACATCCAGAACGGTGCTTTCGCGAAGCGATTCATCGACGATCAGGACAACGGAGCCAAGGAGTTCCAGGAGCTGCGGGCGAAGGAAGAGCAGCACCCGATCGAGAAGACGGGTAAGGAGCTTCGCTCCCTGTTCGCATGGAAGCAGCAGGACGAGGACTACGTCGACGGCAGCGCTGCGCGCTGACGCCGACGCAGTCCGTGAGGCGTTGTTCTCTGGCCGTTACGCGGCATGGGTCGACGGCAGCGCTGCGCGCTGACGCCGACGCAGTCCGTGGGGCGTTGTTCTCTGGCCGTTACGCGGCATGGGTCGACAACAGCGCTGCGCGCTGATCGGCTGAAACAAGAAAGGGCGCCCCGCGAGGGGCGCCCTTTCTTTTGTCTCTCGGCGCGGCGTTACCCGGCAGCCGTCTCGAGCTGAAGCGGGTTGTCGGCCGGATCGGCCCACACCGGCTGCGGCAGAAGCGTGTCGGCGGCGCCGCCCTGGATTGCGCGGAGCGCCTCGGTGATCTCGTCGGTGTTCTCGGGCACGGGCAGGTCGCAGGCACGCAGTTCGGAGGCGAACTTCAGCGTGAGGCGCTGCTTGCCCGCTGCGATGGCTTCGGCTGTGGTGCCGGTGATCTTCTCACTGCCCGTCTGGATATCGGAGACCTCGTCGCAGACGTGGTAGACGCTTCCGCCCTCGACCCAGACGACCTCATCCTGACCCAGCAGCTGGATGACAGCGGATTGGTCTGCCGTGTACTTCTCCACGGATGCGGGGTTGTAGTCGATGCCGAATGCGACGGCAACTGCGGCCAGCACGATGCCGACGATGCCCGCCGTAGCCTTCTGGCCCTTGTCCATGTCCTTGTTCAAGAAGATGAGGATGATCAGTGGTAGGAAGGCGATGACCGCGATGATCGCTCCGAGCTGGTTCTGCACGAAGAAGCGGAATGTCTCTGACTTCCTCGCAGGATCGAGCCGATTGGCTTTCTTCCAAAGCAGGGAGCCCGTGATCGACAGAGCGGCGATCACGACAAGAGCCACGATGAGGGCGATGAAAGCCCACTGCGGGAAGATCGCGGTCTCGTTCTGGGATTGCAGCAGACCGGTCTCGCTGTCACGAACGAGTCCGCCGTCCTCACCGACGAATTCGCGTTGACGCAGCAGCCAGAAGATCGCAACAGCCTCTGCCGCGATCGCGACGGCCCAAAGTGCGGCGGCGATCCAACGGAACGTCGTCGCCTTCTGCTTCGAACCGGGTGTCGGCACCCATGAACTATCGGATGCAACGTCGCTCTTGCTCTCAGCCACTGTGAGTTCCCCTCGTGATGTGATCGACCTGAGCATATCGGGCGCGGGGAGAGCGTCGCTACGCTGGGGGGATGACACCGGATGCTGATGATGCCCTCGCTTGGGAAGGCGACGAAGAACTGTCTTCGCCGAAACCCACTTTGCCCGAGGGGTGGAACGCTGTCGGCAAAGACAGTGAGAAGGTCGCGCTGCTCGCCGACGACGGTTCGACGATCGACAGCGACGAGCCCCGACAGCTCAGCACGCCGATGCTGCTCTTCTTCGGCATCGTCGGCGGCGTTTACCTGCTCTACACGATCGGGTGGATCGTGGGCGGGTTGAACCTTCAGGGAAGCGCGAGCTTCCTCATCCCGAGCGTGATGTATCAGGTCGCGCTGTGGGCGGCCGTGCTCGCGCCTGCGCTGTGGTTCGGTGCCGTGTGGTTGCTGACCAGACGCGCGCCGTCTTGGGTGCGCGTGCTCGGTTTCGTCGGCGGCGTCCTGTTGCTCATACCCTGGCCGTTCGTGATGACGGGGGTGGTCGGCGCATGAGCGAGAACACTGTGGCCCAGACCTCGTCTTTCGGTCTCGGCAAGAGCGTGATCGTCGGTTTCGCGGGGCTTTTTTACGCATACGCGGTTTGGAACGCCGTCGCTTATCTGATGACGGTGGCACCGGCAGGGATAAACGCCTATGGATGGTTCGTGCTGATCTTCTCGGTGCTCTTTCCGATCCTGGTGTTCGTGATCGCGTACGCGATGGGCCGGCGGCGTTCCATAGGCGAACTGGCGATCGGGCTGGTCGCAGGGCTTGGGCTGGTCGCCGTTTTCTGGATGAACGTGGCAGCGCTGAGTCTGCTGACCACATCGTTCCTGACCGGTTGATCGCGACGACACACGGCACACAGCACCGAATTCCCTCCGGTAAGGTGGAACCGATCGCGCCCCGACGGTGTGCGGCGCATCGATCCCATCCGCGCTCTGTCGCTTGTCCCGAAGGATCCTCTGTGCCCAAGCCCGTCGTGCTCCTCGCCGAAGTCCTCTCGCCCGCCACGATCGAGGCTCTCGGTCCCGACTTCGATGTCCGTCAGGTCGACGGCACCGACCGTCAGGCGCTGTTCGCAGAGCTGGCCGACGCAGACGCAGTGCTCGTCCGCTCAGCGACGAAGATCGATGCTGAAGCGTTGAGTCACGCTCCCAAGCTCAAGGTCATCGCGCGTGCCGGCGTCGGCCTCGACAACGTCGACATCCCGGCATCCACGAAGGCCGGCGTCATGGTCGTCAACGCGCCGACGTCGAACATCATCTCGGCGGCCGAGCTCACCTGCTCGCACATTCTGAGCCTCGCGCGCCACGTGCCCGCCGCACACGCATCCCTTGCCGCAGGGCAGTGGAAGCGAAGCTCGTACACTGGCACCGAACTGTTCGAGAAGACGCTCGGCATCGTCGGACTCGGTCGCATCGGCGCTCTTGTCGCGGCCCGGATGCAGGGCTTCGGGATGAAGATCGTTGCGTACGACCCCTACGTCACCAGCGCACGAGCGCAGCAGCTCGGTGTCGAACTGCGCACCTTGGAAGAGCTTGTCGCTGAAGTGGATTTCCTGACCATCCACATGCCGAAGACTCCCGAGACGACCGGAATGATCGGTGCTGAGCAGTTCGCCGCGATGAAGAAGTCTGCGTACGTCGTGAACGTCGCGCGCGGCGGCCTGATCGACGAAGAAGCGCTGCGTGAGGCTCTCGTGGCCGGTGAGATCGCAGGTGCCGGGCTCGATGTCTTCACCTCCGAGCCTCCCGTGGAGGGCGGATCAGCGCGCGCGCTGCTCGAACTCCCCAACGTCGTCGTCACCCCGCACCTGGGGGCTTCCACCGATGAAGCGCAGGAGAAAGCGGGTGTCTCTGTCGCCCGTTCGGTCAAGCTCGCGCTCGAGGGCGACCTCGTTCCGGATGCGGTCAACGTCGCAGGCGGCATCATCGACCCGTTCGTCCGGCCCGGGATCGCTCTGGTCGAGAAACTGGGCCAGATCTTCAGCGGGCTGAGCACGTCTGCGCTCACCAGCCTCGACGTCGAGGTGCGAGGTGAGCTGGCCGAGTACGACGTGAGTGTGTACCGTCTCGCGGCGCTCAAGGGCGTCCTGTCCAATGTCGTCAGCGAGAACGTCTCTTATGTGAACGCTCCGCTGTTCGCCGAGGAGCGTGGCATCGAGGCGCGCCTGATCGTGGAGAAGGAGAGCCCGGAGTACCGCAACCTGACGACGCTTCGCGGGGCCTTCGCCGACGGCTCGGTTCTGAGCGTCGCCGGCACTCTGGCGGGCACGCGTATGGTGCAGAAGATCGTGGGAATCAACGGTCACGACCTTGAGGTTCCGATCGCCGAGCACCACATCGTGATGAGCTACACCGATCGCCCCGGCATCGTCGCCGTCTACGGCCAGAAGTTCGGAGAGGCGGGGATCAACATCGCAGGTATGCAGGTTGCTCGTCGCGAGGCCGGGGGACAGGCTCTCACCGTGTTGACAGTCGATTCGCGTGTGCCGGAAGAGCTTCTCGCGGAAGTCGGCGAGGCCATCGACGCGACGATGATCCGTCCGGTCGAGGTCACCGAGGTCTGATCGACGCCGCCGGACTCACGTCGTAGCGCGGAGTGCGAGTTCGATGAGTTTCTCGAGCTCCGCACCTTTCGGCACCGGCCCGGCGAGTGCGCTTGCTTCGGACTCTGAGGCATCCAGAGCGTTGTTGTAATAGAGCCCGTCGCTCAGCAGCATCACGAGGTCGAGCGCTGTGTCGTCGCGCACGTGAGGGCGCAGTGCGTCAGCCCAGGATTCGCGGACGCGACGCAGCGCGTCCGCCGCTGGAGCGGATCCGCCCTGCGCCACCCGTGAGGCAGCGACCAGAGCACGATCGAGTGCTTCATCTTCCATGACGGAAGTGCGCAGGAAGTAGGAGATGGGGCCGTCTGAGGCCGATGCCATTCTCGACAGGTCTGCTTCGGCGAGCCGTTCGAGGCGCTGAAGCAGCCCAGCGACGAGTTCGTCTCTGCTCGCGAAATGGTAGAGAAGACCGCCCTTGGACACCCCGGCGGCTTTCGCCGTGGCATCCAGCGTCGCGGTGCGTTCGCCCTCTTCGACCAAAATCGACTCGAAGGCGTCAAGCACTTTTTCTCGAGCGAGAGGAGGTCTGGCCATGAGTGTTACTATACCAGCTGGACGGTATAGTAACCGAGTCCTTCGATCCCACAGAAAGCGCGTAATGGTTCATACCGGATCCATCGAGACAAGCGGCATCAATGCGCCGCGCGCCGGCGCGCGTGCCTGGTTCGCGCTTGTCGTACTGATGCTGCCTGTGCTTCTCGTCTCCGTCGACAACACTGTGCTCAGCTTCGCGCTCCCAAAGATCGCGATCGCTCTCGCGCCTTCCGGGGCCGAACAGCTCTGGATCATCGATGCGTACCCGCTCGTTCTCGCGGGGCTGCTGGTGACGATGGGCACGCTCGGTGACAGATTCGGGCGCCGGCGAATGCTGTTGATCGGTTCGACGGGGTTCGCCGCGGTGTCCGTGCTCGCAGCCTTCGCTCCCACGGCCGCTCTGCTGATAGCGGCGCGTGTGCTGCTGGGGTTCTTCGGCGCGATGCTGATGCCCTCGACCCTTTCGCTGCTGCGCTCGATCTTTCAGAATCGTGATCAGCGCAGGATGGCCATCGCCGTGTGGGCATCGGCGTTCTCGGCGGGCTCTGCCCTGGGCCCAATCGTCGGTGGATTCCTGCTCGAACATTTCGCCTGGGGGTCGGTCTTCCTCATCGCCGTGCCGGTACTGATCCCGTTACTGATCGCTGCTCCGCTGCTCGTTCCGGAGAGCCGCGACCCCGACCCCGGCAAGATCGATCTGCCGAGCATAGGGCTCTCGATGGCGACGATGATCCCGGTCGTCTACGCGATCAAGGCCTTCGCCGTCGACGGCCCGACCATCGCCGGCACTGCATGGGCGATATTGGGAATCGTGATGGGCGTGCTCTTCGTACGTCGTCAGTCGCGTACGGCATCGCCGATGCTTGAGATGGCGCTGTTCAGGCGAGGAACCTTCTCAGGTGCGATCCTGGTGAACCTCCTGAGTGTGGTGGCGTTGGTGGGCTTCCTGTACTTCGTACCTCAGCATCTGCAGTTGGTGCTGGGTATGTCCCCGATGATGGCGGGACTTGCCCTGGTGCCAGGAATGCTCGCCGTGATCGTCGCGGGCCTCACCGTGGTGCCGATCTCGCGTCGCGTTCCGCCGCACCTCGTGGTGCCGTCGGCGCTCGTGTTCTCGGTCGTCGGGTACCTACTGGTCGCGTTCACGACCGAGGGACACGCACTGGTGTCGCTGATCGTCGCTTTCGCCGTGCTCGGCATCGGGATCGGTGCGGCGGAGACGATTTCGAACGAACTCATCCTCTCCAGCGCACCCGCGTCCAAAGCCGGTGCAGCGAGCGCCGTCTCAGAGACGGCATATGAACTCGGAGCGGTACTGGGAACGGCGGTGCTCGGCGGAATCCTCACTGCGTTCTACCGAGGTGCCCTCATCCTGCCGGATGGGCTGCCCTCCGATGCGGCCCACACGGCTAGGGAGACTCTCGCCGGGGCATACACCACGGCGCAGCAGCTCCCAGAACCGGTAAGTGCGCAACTGTGGGATGCCGCGGCATCCGCGTTCGAGGCCGGCGTCACCGTGACCTCCCTCATCGGCGCGGGACTCGTCGTGCTGGCGGCAGTCATCGCCGCTGTCACACTGCGCACGTCGCGCTCTCGCCGACCAGTACGCTAGGGGTACCCTGCACCGGCGTCTCGATGCGGGAATCCCGGTGCAAGGAGTGTCATGTCGCGTGTCGTGAAGCTTGCCGTCATCCCCGGTGACGGCATTGGTCCAGAGGTCGTCGCTGAGGCTGAGAAGGTGCTCGACGCTGTCACTGCCGGTAGCGCAGTGACGTTCGAGAAGACCCGTTTCTCGCTGGGCGCGACGCGCTACCTCGAGACCGGTGACACGCTCACTGACGGCGACCTCGCGGCGATCGCTGAGAACGACGCGATCATCCTCGGCGCCGTCGGCGGCATGCCGGGAGACCCCCGTCTCAAGGACGCGAACATCGAGCGCGGGCTGCTGCTGAAGCTTCGCTTCACTCTGGATCACTACGTCAACCTGCGCCCGTCGAAGCTCTACGCGGGCGCACCCGGACCTCTTGCGAATCCGGGCGAGGTCGACTTCGTCGTTGTGCGCGAGGGCACCGAGGGCCCCTACGTCGGCAACGGAGGAGCCATCCGTGCCGGAACACCGCACGAGATCGCCAACGAGACGAGCGTGAACACCGCGTACGGCGTCGAGCGCGTCGTTCGTTACGCGTTCGAACTCGCCGAACGACGCAGCCGCAGGCTCACACTGGTGCACAAGACCAACGTGCTCGTGCACTCGGGCGGCATGTGGCAGCGCATCGTCAATCAGGTGGCCGCAGAGCACCCGAATGTGGTCGTAGACTATCTCCACGTTGATGCGGCGACGATCTTCCTGGTCACGAACCCTTCGCGCTTCGACGTGATCGTCACTGACAACCTCTTCGGTGACATCCTTACGGATCTGGCAGGTGCTGTCACCGGTGGCATCGGCCTTGCGGCCTCGGGCAATATCAACCCCGACGGCACATTCCCCTCGATGTTCGAGCCCGTTCACGGTTCGGCGCCCGACATCGCAGGCCAGCAGAAAGCCGATCCCACCGCGGCAATCCTGTCCATCGCCCTCCTGCTCGACCATCTCGGGCTCCGGGAAGAATCCGACCGCGTCACGCGCGCGGTCGAAGCAGACATCGCCGAGCGCAGCGGCGCTCGGACCACCAGTCAGACGGGTGACGCCATCACTTCGAGGCTCCAGGCGTAGTCTGGAAGCACGCAGTACGCCGCCCGCATCAAACGCAGGATGTGACATGACATCGATCGAAACCGAACTCGCACCGCTCGAGTTCTCCGTGACCAAGAATCTGGCCGCTCGCAGCGCAGCTCAGCGCGATGAGATTCTTCAGAATCCCGGCTTCGGCACCACTTTCACCGACCACATGGTAGATATCTGCTGGTCTGTGCGAGGCGGCTGGCATCGCCCTCGTGTGCAGCCCTACGGCCCCATCGCACTCGACCCTGCCGCGGCCGTGCTGCACTACGGTCAGGAGATCTTCGAAGGCATCAAGGCCTACCGCCACGCTGACGGGTCGATCCACACCTTCCGACCCGATCAGAACGCGGCTCGACTGCAGCGCAGCGCCCGTCGGTTGGCACTGCCCGAGCTTCCCACCGAGTACTTCATCCAGTCGCTGCGCGAGCTGATCGCGGTCGACGGCGCCTGGACTCCCTCCGGCGCCGACCAGAGCCTTTATCTGCGACCTTTCATGTTCGCGAAGGAAGCCTTCCTCGGCGTGCGTCCTGCGCGGAAGGTCGCCTACTACGTGATCGCCAGCCCGGCGGGGTCATACTTCAGCGGCGGAGTGAAACCGGTGCGCATCTGGCTGTCTGAGACTTACGCTCGCGCAGGCAGAGGCGGCACGGGAGCGGCGAAGACGGGCGGCAACTACGCTTCCAGCCTTCTGCCACAGGCCGAGGCCGCAGACAAGGGCTGTGACCAGGTCGTCTTCCTCGATCAGGACGGCAATGTCGAAGAGCTCGGCGGAATGAATGTCGTGTTCGTGTACAAAGACGGTCGCATCGTGACGCCGCAGTCTGACAGCATTCTCGAAGGCATCACTCGCGACTCGTTGTTGCAGCTTGCCGAAGACCGCGGCCACACGGTCGAGCGTCGACCGGTGCCGCTGGAGGAATGGCGCGACGGCGTCGCTTCGGGCGAGATCGTCGAGGTGTTCGCGTGCGGCACGGCCGCCGTCGTCACTCCGATCGGCGCGCTGGTGACGGCTGACTTCGAAGAGAGTCAGCCGGTCGGCGAGCTCGCGCTCTCGTTGCGCGAGGAACTCACCGACATTCAGTACGGTCGCCGCGAGGACAAGCACGGCTGGCTTCAGCGACTCGACGCGTGAGGGCTAGGCTTGTCGGGTGAAGATCGCTCGATTCAGCCACAGTGACGCCATCCGCTACGGGATCGTCGACGAGCAGGAGCTCGTCGTCCTCGCCGGTGATCCGATGTTCGCGGGGTTCGACACGACAGGCGAGCGCGTGCCGCTGGCAGATGCGGCGTTGCTCGCCCCGGTCATTCCTCGGTCCAAGGTCGTCTGCGTCGGCAAGAACTACCACGATCATGCGGCCGAGATGGGCGGTACGGCACCCGAGGAGCCGTTGCTGTTCCTCAAGCCGAACACGTCTGTCATCGGCCCCGGCGACACGATCGTGCGTCCGACGCTTTCCGAGCGCACCGAGCACGAGGGCGAACTCGCTGTGGTCATCGGGCGCATCGCGAAGAACGTCAAGGCAGGCGATGCCCTCGACTACGTCTTCGGTTACACCGTCGCCAACGACGTGACGGCGCGCGACCTGCAGCAGAAGGACGGGCAGTGGACGCGTGCCAAGGGCTTCGACACCTTCTGCCCGCTCGGTCCCGTCATCGAGACCGAGTTCGATGCTTCGGACGCGACGATCCAGACTCGCGTGAACGGCGAAGTGCGTCAGAGCGCTCCGCTGAGCGAGATGATCCACTCGGTCGAGGAGATCATCGCACACGCGTCTGCGGTGTTCACGCTGCTTCCTGGGGACGTCATCCTCACCGGAACTCCCGCGGGCGTCGGCACTTTCGTCGCCGGTGACACCGTAGAGGTCGAAGTCAGCGGACTCGGCGTTCTGCGCAACTCTGTACGCGACGCGCAACCCGTCGCATGAGTGCGTCCGCGGCCGTCGATCAGGCGACCGTGCAGCGGCGTACCGTCTGGGTGCTGTCGATCGGGCAGGTTCTCGGCGGAATCGCATTCGGCGCCACCGTGTCGCTGGGAGCGCTGCTGGCGGCGGATCTGTCAGGCGATGACGCGTTGTCCGGGCTCGCGACCGCGTCAGTGACGCTGGGCGCGGCGCTGTGCGCCATCCCGCTCGCGAGGCTGGCGAGTCGTGTCGGACGTCGGCGCGCACTCACTCTCGGTAATCTGTTCGCGCTGATCGGGATCGGCGTGGTGATACTCGCCGCAGCGCTGCGAATCTTCCCGATGCTGCTGGTGGGCATCCTGATGATCGGTGCAGGCAACGCCGGAAACCTGCAATCCCGCTTCGCGGCCACCGATCTCGCCTCCCCGAAGCACCGCGGCCGTGACCTTTCCGTGGTTGTCTGGGCGACGACCGTCGGTGGCGTATCGGGGCCGTTGCTCCTCGGACCCGGCGAGATCGTCGGTCAGACGATCGGCATGCCGCCTCAGACGGGTGCGTACCTGTTCTCGCTCGTGGCACAGCTGGCCGCATTCACGCTCTATATCGTGGCTCTGCGGCCGGACCCGTTGCTCATGGCTCAGCGGGTCGCGAGGGACGCTGCCAACTCCCTCGCCGACCCCCTCATAGCCCGCGACCGGCCGATCGTCGCGCGCTATGCGATCCTGGCGATCGCAGGCTCACACGTCGTCATGGCCTCGGTGATGGCCATGACACCGGTGCACCTGTCACATATGGCTCACGCCGCCCACGCCGGGCACGCGTCGAGCGCGGACGTCTCGTCGCTGGTGGGGATGACCATTGCACTTCATGTGGCCGGGATGTACGGATTGTCTCCTGTCTTCGGCATCCTTGCCGACCGCTGGGGGCGGCTGAAGATCGTGCTGCTCGGACAGGCGTTGCTCGCCGCCGCGCTGTTGTTCGCGATCTTCGCGAACGACGATGCCGGGGGAGTGATGACCGCCCTCATTCTGCTCGGCCTGGGATGGAGTGCCGCTACCGTCGCTGGGGCCGCACTTCTGACAGAAGCGAGCACTCCCGCGCTGCGCACGCGTCGCCAGGGGCGCAGCGACTCGCTGATGAGCCTGTCTGCCGCTGCCGGCGCGGTGCTGGCCGGAGCGGTGCTCGCGAACTTCCAGTACGGAGGACTCGGTGTCGCGGCATCCGTCCTCGTGCTCGTGATCGCGGTGCTCTCACCGCTCGGACGGATGAAACCCGAGTGAAGACGTGGGCAGGCGTCGGCGAGGCGTACGCACACTCGTACGCCTCGCTATGTGCCGGCACGACACATACGATCGCGTCGATGCTCGGTGAACCGGGCGGCCGCGATCTTCTCGATGTCGGTGCGGGCACAGGTGAGCTTGCGGCTTCTCTCGAAACGCTCGGATGGAGCGTTGTCGCAAGCGAACCGGAGGCGACGATGCGAGGTGTCGCTGCCAGGCTGCATCCTCGTCTCACCGTCGTCGACGCAGGTTTGCCGAGTTTGCCGTTCTCAGATGCCGCTTTCGATGCGGTGACGGCGAATTTCGTCCTCAATCATGTGCGCGACCCGCGGGCAGCGGCGCGCGAGATCACACGGGTGGCCGCGGCCGGAGCGCCGTTGGTCGCAACCATCTGGCTCGAATCGCCGTCGTGGTTCTGGAAAGCGGTCTGCGAGCGCGCAGGCCTCGTTCCTTCAGCCGGTGAGCGCCTCGCTGAGGACAAGGACTTCGCGCGCACGGCTGCCGGGTTCGCCGGGATGCTGTCGGATGCAGGCTGGATGTCCGTCGGCGTCTCGGAGCTCACCTGGACCTGGCATGCGAGTCCGGTCGCGCTCTGGGCCTCTGCGAGGGGCGGCGTCGCTTCGGCAGGAGCATTCTACGCATCTCTCGACGCGCCTGATCGCGTCCTGTTCCGCGACGCTTTCGAGCAGATGTGCGCCGAACATGATTCGGCTGGGGCAATCGCGCTCGTGCATACTGCCGCGATCGCGCTGGGGCGGGCTTGCTGAGCGGCTGAAGGCGCGGCATCCACAAGCGTAGGATTGAGTCGATATGGCTACTCCTCATGCTCTCACCACGACCGCCACAGGTGCCGACGTTCGCGTCCGCTTCTGCCCCTCGCCGACCGGACTCCCGCACGTCGGGCTGATCCGAACCGCCCTGTTCAATTGGGCTTACGCGCGTCACAACGGCGGCAAGCTCGTCTTCCGCATCGAAGACACCGATGCGGCGCGAGACAGTGAACAGAGCTACCAGCAGCTGCTGGATGCCCTCCGGTGGCTGAAGATCGATTGGGACGAGGGTGTGGAGGTCGGCGGACCGCACGCGCCGTACCGCCAATCAGAGCGCCATGACATCTACCGCGGTGTCATCGACAAGCTGCTCGCGACCGGTGCCCTCTATGAGAGCTACTCCAATGCCGAAGAGATCGACGCGCGCAACGAGGCCAACGGCCGAGCGAAGCAGCTCGGCTACGACAACTTCGATCGGGATCTGACCGACGAGCAGAAGGCTGCCTTTCGCGAGGAGGGGCGTCAGCCCGCACTGCGGCTGCGCGTGCCGGACGAGGACCTCACCTATGTAGACCTCATCCGCGGTGAAGTGACGTTCCCCGCCGGTTCGTTCCCGGACTTCGTCGTCGTCCGTCCCAATGGTGTGCCGCTGTACACTTTCGTGAACCCGGTCGATGACGCATTGATGGGTATCACCCATGTGCTGCGCGGCGAAGATCTGATGCCGTCGACTGCTCGCCAGCTCGCACTGTACGCCGCTCTGATCGATGCCGGTGTCACGACCTTCGTGCCGCGCTTCGCGCACATGCCGCTGGTTCTGGGGGAGACGGGCAACAAGAAACTCTCCAAGCGCGACCCGCAGGCCGACCTGTTCCTGCATCGCGATCGCGGCTTCATCCCTGAGGGGCTTTTGAACTACCTCGCTCTCCTCGGCTGGGCGATCGGTCCCGATCGCGACGTGTTCTCCCTCGACGAGTTCGTCGCCGCTTTCGACATCGCCAACGTGAACCCGAACCCCGCTCGCTTCGACCAGAAGAAGGCCGAGTCGATCAACGGTGACCACATCCGGATGCTCGACGAGAAGGACTTCGCCGAGCGGACGATCCCTTATCTTGCGGCGGCCGGTCTCTTCGACGAGCCGACGCACGACCAACTCGTTCTCGCATTCCGCGCCGCCCCGCTGGTGCAGGAGCGGGTGCAGATGCTCGGCGATGTACCGGGAATGATGGGTTTCCTCTTCACAGAAGAAGTCTCCTATGACGCCGATGCGATGAAGGGCCTCCCGGCGAATGCCGCTGACGTTCTCGAAGCGTGCATCGAAGCCCTGCAGCCGGTGACCGAGTTCGCTCCGGACAGGATTCAGGATGCTCTGGCCACGGCTCTGGTCGAGAAGCTCGAACTCAAGCCGCGCGTCGCCTACGGGCCTCCGCGCGTCGCGATCACCGGTCGTCGCGTGTCGCCGCCGCTGTTCGAATCCATGGAACTGCTCGGCAAGGACGAGTCGTTGCGTCGCCTGGGCGCACTGTTGCAGCACGTACGCGGTTAGGCAACCCCCCTCGCAGATCGATCCCGCGCGCTTTATAGTGAGGGGCCGAACGCACGAGGAGGTCATGCATGAGTGAACGAGAAGTCCATTCTGTCGAAGACCTGGATCTGCAGCGGTATCTCGGTCTGTGGTTTGAGATCGGCCGCCTGCCTCTGAGGTACGAGGATGACGCGGCCACAGATGTGACTGCCGAGTACACGCTGAACGACGACGGCACGGTGAAGGTCGACAACCGGTGTCTGGACGAGAACCGCGTACCCACTCAGGCGATCGGGCAGGCGGTGCCGGACGAGCGGCACCCAGGACGCCTCGAGGTCACCTTCCTGCCCGAAGGTCTGCGCTGGATCCCGTTCACGCGTGCCGACTATTGGGTCCTGAAGATCGATTCGGACTACCGCAATGCCCTCGTCGGGACGCCCGATCACAAGTACCTCTGGCTCCTCAGTCGCGAGCCGGAGATCGACATGACCCTGCAAGCCGAATACCTCGCAGAGGCTGAAGCGCAGGGCTTCGATCTCGATAATTGGATCGAACCGGGACAGTCGGGTCGTCGAGTCGAGATCTGAGATCGCGACCCGCCCGGCGGTTCAGCACGAGGGCCCGTTTTGGCCGGAACCGTCTGTTCGGGTAGAGTAGTACCTCGGTGCGAGGCTCTGGTTTCGCCCTTGGGGTATGGTGTAATTGGCAACACGGCGGTTTCTGGTACCGTTGTTCTTGGTTCGAGTCCAGGTACCCCAGCCATAGAAAAACCCCCGCTTCGGCGGGGGTTTTCTGGTTTCGGTCTGCGATTCCTTCGGCTCGAACACCACTCAGCTCGTGCGCGTCTGGAGCCAGGGCACAGGATCGACGGCGACGCCGCTGATGTGCACTTCGAAGTGCAGGCAGGATCCGAACACATAACCGGTCGATCCGACATCTCCGAGGTATTGCCCCTCTTCGACGCAGTCGCCGACCGCTACTGCGCGTGTGCCGTAGTTCAAATGCGAATAAACGGTGCTCACCGCCTGCCCGTCGATGATGCTTTCGACCTGGATGGTGACGCCATAGCCCTGGTAGCTCTCGCTGGAGCGGGAGACGCAGCCGCTCATCGCCGCGTTGACAGGTGTCCCCACGGAAGCGGCAAAGTCCTGCCCGAGATGAGAACGGCCGGGCCGCGAGTCGCCGAAGCCGGAAGTGAACGAGAAGCTGCCCGCTGCCATCGGCATGACGACTCGCTTGGCGAGGGGGATCTCTACAGCGTTGCCGAAGGGCATGCCGGCAGAGAGTGCGGCTGCAACGGCTCGTGAGCGCCTCTCTTCGATCTCCTCCGGGGTCGTTGCCCCGAAGCTCCCGCGTGGAGCTATCACGGCGCGGATCTCGCCCGTGGTGCTGTACGACTGTGCGTCGCTCTCTACGGCAGCCAGCGCGCTGACGCGGTGGGCCGCCGCGGGATCAATGTCGGGCGCGAGTGCGGGCAGCGCTGCTCCCGTGATCAGCGTTCCGATGGCGAACGTAGCGCCCACTGCTTTCGTCTTCGCCCATGGCCGTCGTCTTCGCGCGGCGCGGCGTGAGCGGGGCGGTGCCGATGAGGCAGACGCCGTGGCTCTGGCGCGCAGATCGCGCCGTAGCTGCGGCCGAGCCGATGTGTTCACAGGGTTTACCGAGGCGCTTTCGGGCGCACCTTCGGGTGGTACAGAACTCGTAACGGAATCCTTCCGACGGAAGCAGGTCGCTCGTGGCCGACCCCCTTTGATCGAGATCGTTACCGTTCTGTAACTTACTTGCATGCATCTGAATCGTCAAATCGAACGCTGCGAAGGGACGCGGACGCGGAAAGACCCGGCCTCGCAGTGCGAGACCGGGTCTTTCTGGTGATTCAATTCAGAGCGCGGTGATGTTCGTCGCCTGGGGGCCCTTGGGGCCCTGCTCCGTGTCGAACTCGACCTTCTGTGCTTCCTCGAGGTTGCGGTGTCCGCTGCCCTGGATCGCGCTGAAGTGCGCGAAGACATCGGCGGATCCGTCATCGGGAGCAATGAAGCCGTAGCCCTTGTCGGAGTTGAACCATTTGACAGTGCCAGTGGCCATGCTGTGTTTCCTTTGTGTTCGTGGGCCGAGCTTCGACCCGTAATGCCTCGACGATGTTCGGCTCGGCAGCTTGTGGGGCTCTCAGTGTGGCGGCGAGATTCGCGGCTCAACGTGTCTGAGGGCGTGAGGTAGGTGGAGGATAAAAGATCGAGTGGCCACCGTGCCGGCGAGGCATTCGGGCCGATGAACTGTCGGAGATTCCGAAAGTCATTGTGAAGGTGTCGATCAATCGTAGCTCATATGAGGCCAAAGGTGTTGATCACCATCTCCTGGCGCGTGAAACGATGGAGGGATGAGCTCAGCAAACCTCACCCGAGAAGAGACGGCTGCGCGAGCCGCCAGCGTCATACTTCGCACAGCGCGCGTGGAACTCGATCTGCGCGAAGCGCGTGAGCCGGGGCAGAGCGTCTTTCGCACCACGACCACTCTGACGTTCGACGCGACGGGCTCCGCCACCTGGGTCGATTTCGTCGGCGACTCGGTGAGCAGACTCCTCGTCAACGGTGTCGAGCAGAAGGTGCAGTACGACGGCGCGCGAGTGGCAGTGACCGGGCTCTCAGCGACCAACGTCGTCGTCGTCGAGGCGAACGGTGTCTACAGTCGTTCAGGGGAAGGGCTGCATCGTTTCGTCGATCCTGTGGACGGCGAGACCTATCTGTACACGCAGTACGAGCCCGCTGACTCGCGTCGAGTGATGGCGTGCTTCGAGCAGCCGGATATGAAGGCGTCCTACACCTTCGTCGTGCATGCGCCCGTCGGGTGGCATGTGCTGTCCAATCAGAGCGTGGATGAGATGAGCGAACACGACGGGTTCCAGACCGTCGAGTTCGCTCCCACACTGCCGCTGTCCAGCTACATCACATCCATCGCAGCCGGTCCGTACCACCGGGTCGGGGCGACCTGGAGCGGGGGAGAGCAGAGCATCGATCTCGCAGTGTTCTGCCGACCCTCGCTCTCCGCGCACCTTGAGGCAGACGAGATCATCGAGGTCACGCGTCAGGGGCTCGACTTCTTCACAGAAGCGTTCGACTTCGCGTACCCGTGGGGCAAGTACGACCAGATCTTCGTGCCCGAGTACAACCTGGGCGCGATGGAGAACCCCGGACTCGTCACTTTCACTGAGGCCTACCTCTCACGCGGCGCCTCCACTGACGCGCAACGCGGAGCCCGCGCTAACACGATTCTGCACGAGATGGCCCATATGTGGTTCGGTGACCTCGTCACCATGCGCTGGTGGGATGATCTCTGGCTCAAGGAGTCCTTCGCTGACTATATGGGCTCGCACGCCTCAGCGGCGGCCACCCGGTACACGGACGCCTGGGTTCGGTTCGCAGCGAACCGAAAAGCCTGGGCCTACCAGCAGGACCAGCTTCCGACGACGCATCCGATCGTCGCTGACATCACAGACCTCGAGGCAGCCAAGCTGAACTTCGATGGCATCACATATGCCAAGGGTGCTTCTGTGCTGAAGCAGCTGGTCGCGTTCGTCGGCGAGGAGCAGTTCTTCGAAGGTGCACGTCGATACTTCGCCGCGCACGCCTATGGCAACACGACGTTGGAGGATCTTCTCGTACAGCTCGAGGATGCTTCAGGCAGGGACCTGCGGACATGGTCGAAAGCATGGCTCGAAACGAGCGGCGTGTCCACTCTGTGGCTGGAGACTGATGCGGACGGCGAGCGGGTGCTGGTCCAGGACGAGCCGAGACCGCATCGTTTGCGCGTCGGCCTGTACGACCTCGTCGGGGATGTTCTCGCTCTGCGCGAGAAGATCGAGATCGACATCGCGCAAGAGCGCACCCGCGTCGCCTTCGACGACGCCGACCTGGTGCTGATCAATGATGATGACCTGACGTACGCCAAAGCTCGCCTGGGGGAGCGGTCGCTGGCATCGGTGGAGCAGGCGCTCTCGTCGCTCGATCCGCTGGCTCGTGCGCTGGTGTGGTCGTCGCTGTGGAATGCGACCCGTGATGGAGAGCTCTCCGCTGCACGTTATTTGGCGATCGTCGCCGCTCACGCGCCTACCGAGGGGAATATCGGGCTGTTGAGCGGTGTGCTGGCGAACGCAGCCTACGCGGTCGGTCATTTCGTGACGGATGCGACCCGCGCAGAGCACCGCGCCGCCTGGCTCGGGGTCACCGGGGAAGCCCTCGGCGATGCAGAGCCGGGCAGCGATGCGCAGCTCTCGTGGGCTCGCGCATTCGCCGTGGCATCCGCTCATGATGATGCGCGCGCCGACCAGGTCAAGGCGATCCTCGACGGCGACGCACCGGAGGGCTTGACCGTCGATCCCGATCTGCGCTGGGCGCTGTTGACAGCGCTTCGGGCGACGGGGCACGCGACGAGCGAGGACGTCTCGGCAGAGCTCGCCCGCGACGCGACGGCCAGTGGTCGGACAGCCTCGCTGACGGCTCTGTGGTCTGAGCCAACTGCCGCGAGTCGGACGACTGCATGGCGTGCGGCTTGGCAGGATCTGTCGCTCAGCAACGATCACCTCAGTGCCACGATCAGTGGGGTTCGCGCCGGCGCGCGACGTGATCTCATCGCTGATCTTGACGAGGGATACTTCGAACGGATTCTCGGTGTCTGGCAGGAACGCAGTATCGAACTCGCCAGACGGCTCGTTCTCGGGCTCTTTCCTGCATCTGACGACCTGACGTTGGCTGACAGGTGGCTGGCGGCCAACGAGACAGCGCCCGGCGCTCTGCGCAGGCTCGTGATCGAACAACGCGACAACCTCGCGCGAGATCTGCGGGTTCGCGCGAGGCAGGGTCAGCTCGCGCGCTGAGTCAGGCTCTTGACTCTCACGCCCATGACCGTGCGTGTAATCCACGGATGGGCGTGGTCGTCGGCGATATGTGTCATCCCGAGATGCTCGGCAACGCGTCTGGACGCCACATTCTTCGGGTGAATGATCGCGGTCAGCAGTGTGGGCGCGAACTCGCGGATGACCAGTTCCAGGCACGCGCGAGCGGCCTCGGTCGCCAGTCCACGGCCCTGGAGGTCACGGCGCACGTGATAACCGACCTCCCGCACCGGGATCTCGTTATAGGACTGCCACGTGATGCCGCAGTCACCGATGAACTCACCTGCGTGAGTCTCGATGATCCACAGCGCATGACCGTCGCGAATGTAGCGATCGTTCATACGGTCAATCCAGGCGTGGCTTTCTGCGCGCGTCTTCGGCGCCGGATAGAAGGCCATCACCTCCGGGTCGCCGAGCAGAGCCGCCATATCGTCGAGATCAGCTTCGACCATTTCGCGAAAGCGCAACCGCGCGGTCGGCTGCGGCAGCAGGCGGCGCATCAGAGATCGAGCGTCTCGGCGGGATCCAGCTCGAAGAACTCGCCTCCGTGCTGCTCCGTCGCCCACTTGAGTCTTTCACGGTGCAGGTTTCTCCCGATCACGGACAAAGTCATGTCATGCACGCCGAACGCACGGCGTGGCTTCACCGCGAGGACGAAGTCCATCGCCTCGCCGATCTTCAGCCAGGGCGCACCCAGGGGAGCGGCCAATGTGTCGACGTCGATTTCGTCAGGAATCGTATAGGAATCGCCCGGATAGTAGAGCTGCTCGTTGACGAGCACGCCGAGGTTCTGCACGGAAGGCACCGTCGCGTGGATCACGGCGTGATCGCCGCCGAAGAAACGCAGGGTGAATCGCCCGACCGACACGTTGTCTCCGGCGGAGACCTCCGTGACCTCATAGTCGGCAGCGACGGCCGCGACGCCGCCCGGCGCAAAGATCGGGGTGCCCGGCGATGCCCGGAGAATGCGATCAAGGTGCTCGGGCGTCCAATGGTCAGGATGCTCATGCGTGATCACCACGGCAACAACACCTGAGAGGTCGTCGATCGGTGTGGTGAACGAACCTGGATCGATCAGGAGGCATTCCCCGCTCTCGTCGATCCGTAGAGCGGCATGTTCGTATTTTGTGACCCGCATGAAGTGAGTTAACTCCGTATGTGGTTCCCTGGCAAACCGCGTATCCGCAGTGACGCGCCCGGGAATCGAATCAGCGCGGGCGCGATTTTGCGGAGGGTAAAAACTCGTGGCATACTTGAACGGTTGTCGCGGCGCGGAAACGCACTGCAAGACCTGGCCCCATCGTATAGCGGCCTAGTACGCCGCCCTCTCACGGCGGTAACGCGGGT
>JBEBSN010000041.1:0-22392 GCA_040394295.1 Microbacterium sp. | reverse complement strand
CGGCTGACACACCGGCTGAAATGGAAGCGACAATACGGCCGCATCCCTGACGAGAATTTCAAGATCCACGTGGTCGTCTTGAACTTCGAAGTCAGTTTCTTCTTCACCAGGATACGCGAAAAGCTCCTGGAACTCGACTTCGACAGGCTCGGCGATGTCTATCAGGCATCTTCCGCAGACACCCTTGTACTCCGCATCCGCTGTTCCGGAGACGAGGATGCCCTCGTGAACCGCTTCAAGACGCACGTCGAGATCGATCTCGGAGCCGGCTTCGTACGAGACGATGCCTTCTCCCCACTGCTCTTTCAAGGTGACGGAAAAGGAGTGCTCCCGCATCTCACCCGGGTGTCGGACGATGTCACGTGCAGGCACCACGAAGGGGCCATTCAATCGGGTCTTCACACCCCCATGCTACCGGCCGCACCTGAAAGGGGGGCCGTGAGCCCGCAGCGACCGCCGTCAGCGCTCGTTCGCAGTCAGATGCCGCGCGCGCCTGTGTCGAGGAAGGCGGCGACCGCACGGGGAACGAACGGCGCCACATCTCCCCCGAGCCCGGCTACCTGGCGCACCAAGGAGCTCGAGACCATCGCGTGAGAGGGGTCAGGCAGCAAGAACACCGTCTCGATGTCCGCGAGGTGGCGGTTCACGATCGCCATCGGCGACTCGTACGCGACGTCGATCTGAGAGCGTATGCCCTTGACCAGGACGCTCGCGTCGACATCGCGCGCGTAGTCGACGAGCAGACCCATGCTCCATGACCCGACGACGATGCGTCCGCCCATTCCGTCCTCTGCGATGGACTGCTCCAGCAGGGAAAGCCGCTGCGCGATGGGGAGCATGGCCTCCTTGCCTGGGTTGTGGACCACCAGCACGTGGAGTTCGTCATACAGCTTCGCCGCGCGGCGAATCACATCGAGATGCCCCAGAGTGGGCGGGTCGAAAGAACCAGGGACGACGGCGATCCGGCTGCTCATGGCCCCAGCCTAGAGCACCCGCAGGCGGGTCCCGCGACACGGCAGCGACAGCACTCGGCCTGCGCCCTGTACGCGGATACACGTCAGTTCCTCAACTCGCAAGCCCCCTGGAACGGCCAACGGGTTCACCTAGCCTCGCTGTGACTGAAACTGCTTCACGAGGCTAGGAGGCCATATGACGACGCAGAGACAGCCGGAAAAGAACATCTTCATCCTCGGTCTCACCGAGGTGCAGCGGGCGGAGTTGCAGACGGTGCACGGAGCCAGGCACTACCGCTTCCACGACCTCCTCGACTACGAGACGCTCGTCGAAACCGATCACATCGAGTTCGAGGGACTGCTGAACGCCGCGCGCGAGCAACTCGATGCGTTCGACGGCAAAGCGGACGCGATCGTGAGTCACTGGGACTTCCCCACGAGCGTGATCGGTCCGATACTCGCCGCGGAGCGCGGGTTGCCCGCGCCCTCGCTGGAGAGTCTGCTCACGTGCGAGCACAAGTATTGGAGCCGCCTTGAGCAACGAGCATCTGTGCCTGAGTGCGTTCCGAAGTTCGTCTCCTTCGATCCCTTCGACGACGATGCTCTCGAGCAGATCGACATTCCATACCCCTTCTGGGTGAAGCCGGTGAAATCGCACTCGTCGAACCTCGGCTTCGAGATCGATGACGCGGCCGCATTCGATGACGCCATCGGCCAGATCCGAGCAGAGATCGAACAGATCGGGGATGCGTTCGACTCCGTGCTGGGGCGTGTCGACCTTCCGGACGAACTCCGCGGCGCGGGGGGCAACACCTGCCTTGCGGAGCAGCTCGTCACCGGTACCCAGGTGGCGCCGGAAGGGACGATGTTCCGCGGCGAGTTCTCCGTTCACGGCGTCTTCGACATGCAGCGCGATGCCGACGGAACCAGTATCGAGCGCCTGGACTATCCCGCAAGCACCGTGCCGCTGTCGGTCCAGACGCGCATGATCGACATCACCGAGCGATATCTTCGACGCGTCGGCTTCGACAACGGCTGTTTCAACAGCGAGTTCATGTGGGATGCCTCAACCGATGCGCTCTGGCTCATCGAGGTGAACACGCGAATCTCGCAGTCGCACAGCGAGTTGTTCGTCAAGGTCGACGGTGTCTCCAACCACGAGGTCGCCATCGACATCGCACTCGGCGAGCAGCCTCGGATGCCGTCCGGGGAGGGCGCGTACCGCGTGGCGTCTCAGTGCATGGTCTTCCAGGACGAGGACGCCATCGTCACTCGTGCACCCACCGCCGACGAGGTGGCCGAGCTGCAGCGTCGGCATCCATGGAGCACGATCAGCATCGACGTCGAAGAAGGGATGCGCCTGTCGGAGATGGCTCACCAGAACAGCTATCGGTATATCGTCGGGCGCGTCTACATCGGCGCCGACGACCTCGACCAGTTGGAGGAGCGGTTCGACGCGGTCGTTAGCGAGTTACCGCTGGAGTTCTCGCGCGTGGCGACCCGGGACCTGGAGGCCAGATGAAGACAGTGACAGATTTCCCCAACAACGTGCGCGTGATCGAGAACGTCTTCATCCCGATGCGAGACGGAGCACGCCTCGCGGCGCGCATCTGGCTCCCGATCGATGCCGACAACGTGCCCGTGCCCGCCGTGCTTGAGTACATCCCGTATCGCAAACGTGACAGCACTCGCGGGCGTGATGCGGTGAACCATCCCTACCTGGCGGGGCATGGCTATATCGCCGTGCGCGTCGATATGCGCGGTAGCGGCGACTCCGACGGCGTGATCGTCGACGAGTATCGCCCTCAGGAGCACGAGGATGCTGAGGACGTCATCGCGTGGCTCGCAGATCAGCCTTGGTGCGACGGCAATGTCGGAATGATGGGCATCTCCTGGGGCGGTTTCAACAGCCTGCAGGTGGCGGCGAGGCGTCCTCCCGCACTGAAAGCAATCATCTCGGCGTCGGCGACAGACGATCTCTACGTCGACAACATGCATTACATGGGCGGATGCCTCCTCACCGACAACCTGTCAGAGGCCACCGTGATGTTCGCCTTCAACAGCCTGCCGCCTGATCCTGAGATCGTCGGCGACAAGTGGCGTGAGATGTGGCGCGAACGACTCGAAGGCAGTGGCCTGTGGCTTGAGACCTGGCTGAGCCATCAGCGTCGCGACGACTACTGGAAGCCGGCGTCGGTGTGCGAGGACTACAGCGATATTCAGTGTCCGGTGTTCGCGGTCGGTGGATGGGCAGATGGGTACACGAACGCGATCTTCCGCCTCATGGAGAACCTCGACGTTCCTCGGAAAGGGTTGATCGGCCCTTGGGGGCACAAGTACCCGCACCTGGGCACCCCTGGGCCGGCGATCGGCTTTCTGCAGGAGACGGTGCGGTGGTGGGATCACTGGCTGAAAGGCATCGACACCGGCTTGATGGAGGAGCCGATGTTGCGGACGTGGATGCAGGACAGTGTGCCGCCGGCGACATCGTACGAGAATCGGCCAGGTCGTTGGGTCGCCGAGCACAACTGGCCGTCTGGCGAGGTCGAGAGCCGACGCTACAACCTCTTCCGTCACGGCATCGAACAGGGTGAGGCTGCGGAGGAGCCGGGGCGCGATGTCGTGCTGCAATCACCGCTCAGCGTCGGGATGTTCGCGGGAAAATGGGCATCGTATGCGGCCGTGCCCGACCTCCCCTTCGATCAGCGCGAAGAGGACGGCGGAGCACTGGTGTACGAGACCGAGCCACTACTGGAGCCCATGGAGTTGCTGGGCTTACCCTCAGCGCAGTTCGAGGTGGCGTCGGACAAGCCTGCAGCGATGCTGGCCGTACGACTGTCAGACGTCGCGCCGAACGGCGAGGCGACACGCTTCACATATGGCCTGCTCAACCTGACGCACAGGGACGGCAGTGAACACCCGCAACCGCTCGTGCCGGGGCAGAAGTATCGGGTCAAGGTACCGCTCAACGGGATCGCGCAGAACATCCCCGCGGGGCACCGACTGCGCCTGTCCGTCTCGACGTCGTACTGGCCGCTTGCCTGGCCGTCTCCGGAATCCGCATCCGTCACGTTCACCGCGGGACGAAGCACCTTGACTCTTCCCGTGCGCGCTCCGCGCCCGGAGGATGACGACCTCCGAGCCTTCGGCGAGCCGGAGGGCGCAGTCGAGCTTCAGACAACCCCGATCGAGGACGGTGAGCATGCGTGGCGGGTCACCCGCGACCTTGCCACGGACGTGTCGCGGCTCGAGGTTCTGAACGATCAGGGCAGCTTTCGGATCGATGAGACAGACACCGTCGTGCGGCGCAATACGAGCGAGTGGTACAGTTTCGCGCGCAACGACGTGAACTCCGTGCGCGGTGAGACGAAGACGGTGCGACGATTCGAGCGCGATCAGTGGCGTGTCGAGGTCGTGACGCGGACGGTGCTCACTTCAACGCCGCAGGACTTCAACATCAGCGCTCAGATCGACGCGTACGAACTCGACGAGACAAGAGGCGACCCTCGCGTGTACGCCGAGAGCTGGCAGCGTCGCATACCGCGGGATCTCGTATGAGCGAAAGCGACCCTAGTTCTTCGCGAGCGCTGCCCGATCATTCTCTGAGACGCGGCGTTCGATGACCTCTCTCAGACCGCTGTGCTTCTCGAGCAGCGGGTCGGTGTCGAGAATATGCTCGGCGAGTTCGCGTGCACGCGCGATGAGCTTCGAATCCTTCACGACCCGCAGCAGTTTCAGCGAGGACCGAACTCCCGACTGCGTGGCGCCCAGCACATCGCCCTCTCCGCGAAGCTCGAGGTCGACTTCGGCGAGAGCGAAACCGTCGAGCGTGGCGGCCACTGCGTCGACACGCTCTCGCGCCAGCGAACCTGCCTCGGCCTCGGTGACCAGTAGGCACAGCCCAGGGATCTCACCTCGCCCCACGCGCCCGCGCAGCTGATGCAACTGCGACACACCGAACCTGTCGGCATCGAGCACGATCATGGTCGACGCATTCGGTACGTCTACTCCGACCTCGATCACCGTCGTGGCGATCAGCACGTCGATCTCGCCTCGTGCGAAGGCGAGCATCACCGCGTCCTTCTCATCAGAGGGCATCTTGCCGTGTAACACGGCCCTTCGAAGTCCACCAACGGTGGGGTGGGTCGCGAGCAGTTCATCGAGCTGCACGACGCCCCACCGCGGCCCGGTGGGTGTCTCTTCCGGCGAGAGTGAGGGAGCGGGGTCGTCCTCGACGGTCTTCTTCGTCGTGTCGATCGCCGCGCAGACAGCGAAGACTTGCCGTCCTTGCGCGACCTCTTCTGCGGCACGATCCCATACTCGCCTGAACCAGTCTGGATGCTCCGCGAGCGGCGCAACGAAGGATTCGATACCGGCGCGTCCCGCCGGCATCGAGCGGATGATCGAGGTGTCCAGATCACCGAAGACGGTCATGGCCACCGTTCGTGGAATCGGAGTCGCCGTGAGGACGAGGGCGTGCGGGCTGGAACCTTTCGCACGAAGAGCTTCTCGCTGTTCCACTCCGAAACGATGCTGTTCATCGACCACCACCAGCCCCAGATCTGCGAACGTCGTCTTCTCTCCGAGCAGGGCATGCGTTCCGACCACGATCAGCGCCTGACCAGAGGCGACGCGAAGTGCGGCCTTCCGACGCTCGGGAGCAGACAACTGGCCGGTGAGCAGCGTCGGCATGAGCCGCGGCGCGAGCTCAGGGCCCAGCATCCGGGTGATCGAGCGAAGGTGCTGAGAGGCGAGTACTTCCGTCGGGGCGATCAAGGCTGCCTGTCCCCCTGATTCGGCGACCTGGAGCATTGCGCGCAACGCCACGAGAGTCTTACCCGAGCCGACCTCGCCCTGCACGAGCCTGTTCATCGGCCAACTGCCTGTGAGGTCGGTCATGATCTGCTCGCCGACCGTCTTCTGATCCGCGGTCAGCGTGTAGGGAAGAGACGCGTCGAAACGCTCGAGCAGCCCTCCTGGAAGAGCAGGGCGCGCTGTCGCACTGAGCGACCTCACCTCAGCCCGTTGCTGTAGCAGGGCCGTCTGGAGCACGAGAGCCTCGTGCATACGAAGAGTTCGCACCGCGGGGTCGACCTCGCTGCTCGTCTGAGGACGGTGCACCTGGATCAATGCGGTGCGCGCATCGAGTAGCCCTTCGCGCGTCCGCACCGGCGCGGGCAGCGGATCGGGAACATCGCCGAGTTGGGGCAGCAGCTTCTCGACGAGCTCACGAAACTGTGAACTCGACACCGCGGAGGTTGCGGGGTAGATCGGGATCGGACGATTGGCACGGTCATCTGCCCGCGCCTGAGCGCTCTCTTCATCGTCGAAGAGCTCGTACTGCGGGTGCGCGAACTGGGTGACGTCGTTGTACATGCCGACCTTGCCGGAGAACACGCCCCTGCGGCCCGGCCGCATCTCTTTCGCTCGCCATTCAGCCTGCGAGAAGTTCTTGGCGAAGAAGGTCAACGAGACGCGTCCGCTGCCATCGCCGATGATCACATCGGTCATTGCTCCCGCGCGATTTCGCATGCCTCGGGGTGTCGCCGAAAGCACTTCTGCGACGATCGTCACCGTTTCACCCACTGGCAAATCGAGGATGGGGGTGAGCTCAGCAGGGTCGGCGTACCGGCGGGGGTAGTGCGCGAGCATCTCACCGACCGTCTCGATGTCGAAGGCACGTGCCAGCTTCTTCGCCGCGGCCGGGCCGACGGCGTCGGAAAGGCTCGTGTCGAGGGTGAAGACCATGTCTGAAGTCTAGAGAACGCTCCCGACACCAATAGGCTGATCGGATGACGAGGATCATCGCCGGCGAGGCACGAGGGCTTCGCCTCGACGTGCCTGGCAGCGGGACTCGTCCGACGAGTGACCGTGTGCGCGAGTCGCTTTTCGGCGCACTCGAATCTGCGGATGCCATCGCCGACGCGCGGGTCCTCGATCTGTACGCGGGTTCCGGAGCGCTCGGGCTCGAAGCTCTCAGCCGTGGCGGCGCAAGCCTCGAACTGGTCGAACGTTCTCGCGGCGCGGCATCCGTCGTGCGTCGCAACGCGGCGACCGTGGCGAAGGCGGTAGGTGGCGCACCGGCTCGTGTGCACGAGGCTGCCGTGCTCAGCTTTCTGAAGCGCGCGACCGGCACCTACGATCTCGTCTTCACCGATCCGCCGTACGATCTGGACGATCAGTCGATGACAGCCGACCTTGTCGCCCTCGCTCCGCTGCTGTCGCCTGACGCCGTCGTCGTGATCGAACGCGCGCGTCGTTCCACGCCGCCGGACGTCGATGCCGCAGGACTCGAGGTGTTTCGAGAGAAGCGCTACGGAGACACGGCGATCTGGTGGGCTCAGCCCGCTGCAGAGTCCCAGTCGCGGTAGGGATCCCACCCCGCGGTGTCCACCCGCTCTCCGTCGCACAGTACGCCGGCATCGCCCCGCTCACGCACCGTTCCGATGACCCGGAACCCGGGTGGCAACACATCAGAAGGGAAGGTCGCGAGCAGCGCGTGATCTTCTCCCCCGGACAGAGCCCGCTCCGGGTTATCTCCGAGAGCGGTGCGCCTGAGATCCAGCGTCACCTCCGACGCCGCAGCGAGACGACCCGCGTCAAGGGCAAGGCCGTCCGAGACATCCATCATCGCCGTCGCGCCGGCAATGGACGCCATGACTCCCAACCCGATCGGCGGAGCCGGACGCAGCTGTGCGGACAGCGCCGCCCGCTCCCCTGCCCGCAGGGCAGCAGTGTCGACGGGCACAGGCGTCTCACCGTCTCGGAACCGCCCGAACAGCACCGCAAGGCCGTGCGCGGCCGCGCCCAGCTCACCAGCCACGGCAACCACGTCTCCTGGACGCGCGCCCGCGCGAGTGACGGCATCGCGCCCCTCAAGATCGCCGAGGGCTGTGACCGCGATCATCAGTACGTCCGAGACAGTGAGATCACCTCCGACCACGGAGCAGCCAGGTGCCAGAGCCTCGCATGCCGCACGGAACCCGTCGGAGAGCTGTTCCACGAAAGAGAGTCGAAGATCACGCGGCACGGCGAGAGCGACGAGCAACGCGGTCGGCCGGGCACCCATCGCGGCGATGTCCGCCAGGTTCACCGCAGCGGCCTTCCACCCCAGGTCGTATCCGCTCGACCAGGCCAGCCGAAAGTCCGGCCCGTGCACCAGGGTGTCCGTCGTGGCGACGACCGAAGCCGATGGCGCGGCGATGACCGCGGCGTCATCTCCCGGGCCGAGGATCGTGTGAGCAGCTGGCGCTGTGCGGGCGAGGATCGCGCGCAGCACCGATCCCTCGGAGATATCGCCCAGGCGCGGGTCGTCTTCGGCTGAACGGGAGGGCATGCTGTCAAAGGTAGCCTGGAATCATGTTCCGTCGTCTCGCCGCCGCCACTGTCCTCCTGCTCGGAGCAGCGGTGTTCACAGGATGCTCGACGACCGTGCACATGGAACCCGCGAGCGATGCGAACAATCCGCTGTGCGCCGAAGTCATCGTAAGCCTCGACAATCTTCGTTCCCTTGCGGGCCAGGATCGGCTTTGGACCGATGCTCAGGGCACGGCCGCATGGGGTTCCTCTGGAGCTGCGATCCTGCTCACCTGCGGGCTCGACAAGCCCGCCCCCACCAGCGAGCTGCAGTGCGTGACCCTGGAGGGGGTCGATTGGCTCGTCGATGCGTCCGAGACGCCGAAGCTGCGTCTGACGACATATGGGCGCGAACCCGCGGTGCAGCTCTATGTCGACACTGAGGTCGTGAGCTCGAATGACGTCATCGGCACACGCGGGCTCGTCGGTGCGATCTCCTCCATCCCCGTCGACGGCAAATGCACCGCGCCTGATGAACTCGATGAGGACGCCCAAGCGCTCCTGGACTGACCCGCGTGGTGCGCTCTAGCGCCTCAAGCCGTCCTCGATGAGTTCGGTGATCAGATCGCCGTAGCTCAGCCCCGATGCGATCCAGCATTTCGGGAACATCGAGATGGGCGTGAACCCCGGCATGGTGTTCAGCTCGTTCACGATCAGCTCACCGTGGGGAGTGAGGAAGAAATCGACCCGCGCAAGGCCCTGTCCGTCTACGGCTTCGAATGCGCGAACAGCAGTCTCTCTCATTCGCGCGGCAGTATCGGCGTCCACATCGGCAGGGCACACGATGTCGACACCGTCCCCACCCAGATATTTGCCCTCGAAGTCGTAGAAGTCTCGGGTGGTCAGAACCACCTCGCCCGGCAGAGAGGCACGTGGTGCGCCGCCATCGCGTCCGGCAAGGACTCCGACCTCGATCTCGCGACCGTCGACCTTCGTTTCAATGAGGACCTTGTCGTCCTCAGCGAACGCCAGCTCCAGGGCTGCCTCCAGTCCTTCGCCGTCGACGACTCGTGAGACTCCGACGCTTGAGCCTGCGCTGGCGGGCTTGACGAAGACGACCTGGCCCAGCGCCTCGACTTCGGCGCGCAGTTTCGCAGGGTCTGCCGCCCATTCGGCACGTCGCGTCGTGATGCCAGGCGCCACAGCGATCCCGGCCGCAGAAAGCGCGAGCTTCGTGAAGTGCTTGTCGAGGCAGATCGCCGAGTCGAGGATTCCCCCGCCTGCGTATGGCACGTCCAGAACGTCGAAGAAGCCCTGAATCGCGCCGTCTTCCCCGTGGAGGCCGTGCAGAAGCGGCAATACCAGGTCGATCTCGCCGTGAGCGGTGACCGTTCCGTCTGTCGCACGCACACGCAGGCTGCGGTCACCGCACGGTTCGGGCCATTGCACCCGTGTGCCGTTGTCAGTGACCTCTGGCAGCAGCGCCGCGTTCAGAGCGAATTTCTCAGGGCGGTCCTCTTCGAGGACGAATGCCCCCTCACGAGTGATCCCCACCGGGACCACGTCGTAGCGATCGCGATCAATCGCGCGCAGCACCCCGCCCGCCGTCGCGGAACTGATGGAATGCTCGCTGGAACGCCCGCCGAAGAGCACCACCACCGTCTGCTTGTCCATTATTGGTTCTCTCCTCCTGCGGAGTGTCGTCGTCTGTCGTCAGGTGCGGAGCGATGTCGCGGGGACTCATCTTGCCGTCGAGCACCATCTTCACCTGCTCCACGATGGGCATGTAGACGTCTGATTCACGAGCCAGCTGCAGAATCGGAGCGACCGAAGCCAAGCCCTCTGCGGTCTGGTTCATCTGCTTCACGACGTCCTGGAAACCGTAGCCCTGGCCGAGCAGTCTGCCCGCGGTGTTGTTGCGGCTCAGCGGCGACTGACACGTAGCGATCAGATCTCCCAGACCCGCAAGCCCTTGAAGCGTCTCCGGCTTCGCGCCATTGGCGACGGCGAAGTCCGTCATCTCCACCAGGCCGCGGGTGATGATCGACGCTTTGGTGTTCTCGCCGTAGCCGACGCCGTCGACGATACCGATCGCGACGGCGATGAGATTCTTCAGCACGCCGCCGAATTCGGTGCCGATGACATCGGTGTTCACGAAGGTGCGGAAGTAACTGTTGCGCGCCGCGCGGGCGACAGCATCGGCCGTCTCCTGGCTGGATGATGCCACCACGGCAGCGGTCGGCTGCTCGCGAGCGATCTCAAGGGCGAGGTTTGGTCCGGATGCGACGGCGATGCGCGCGGGGTCGCAACTGAGTTCCTGTTCGATGACCTGGCTCATACGCAGGCCAGAGGATCGCTCGACCCCCTTCATCAAGCTGATGACAGGGGCATCGCTGTTGTCGAGCAACGGTCGCAGCGCCTTGAGATTCTCTCGAAGCGACTGGCTCGGCACGGACAGATACACCTGGTCGGCGCCAGCGAGAGCCGTAGCGAGCTCGTGCGTCGCATCCATCGTCCGCGGCAGGTTGATACCGGGCAGGTACTTCGAATTGCGCTTGCCCTCAGCTATCTCCTGAGCCTGCTCCGGTCGCCTGGCCCACATCGTGACCTGTGCGCCACCATCAGCGAGGACTTTCCCGAAGGTTGTTCCCCAGCTTCCGGCGCCGATCACAGCGACGCGCGGGCCATCGGCTGCCACGTTGTTCTTACGAGTCAAGGCGTCCGGTCTCTTTCTGGCCGTGATCAGCAGGATTCCAGCGCGTGGAGGGTGCTTTCTCGTCTCTCAGTTCTTCGAGCAGCGCAGTGATCGCACCCATCACCCTGTTCGTGGCCTCGACGAGTGCTGAAGGCTCGTGAGCTCGCGGCTTCAGGTCGGAGAGATCGATCGGATCGCCGATGATCACCTGGACGCGCTTACGCGGTGGCCAGAGGCTCAGCCCCTTCTGATACCTGCCCATGATCTTCTGAGTGCCCCATTGGGCCATCGGGATCACCGGCATGTCCGCGCTGAGTGCCAGGCGCACTGCGCCCGATTTTCCGCGCATCGGCCACAGTTCGGGGTCACGGGTCAACGTGCCCTCCGGGTAGACGATGACTCCACGACCGTGATCGACGAGCGCTCTGGACTGCTCGATGGTCTGCTTGGCCGCTACTGCGGAGGTGCCGCGAGAGACCGGCACCATTCCTGTCTTACGCAGCAACCAGCCGAGCACGGGCACATGGAAGAGACTTTCCTTCGTCATGAAGCGCGGTGCTCGACCGAGGCGCCAGACGGCCGCCGCCACGATCAACGGGTCGAACTCGGAGTAATGGTTCGGGGTCAGGACGAATGCGCCCGCGGCAGGCAGTTTTTCCTTGCCCTTGATCTCGATCTTCGCAACGAAACCGACGAAGGGAACCACGAAGACTGCCAACGGCCAGAACAGGCTCGGGCGGGATTTCTCAGGTGACCTGGAGCCCATCGTGGTCACCGCACGACGTCGAAATCGGCGCCGAGCGCTTCGAGCTTGGCGAGGAACTTCTCGTATCCGCGGCTGAGAATGTCGACGCCGGAGACCTGCGACTCGCCCTCGGCAGTGAGCGCGGCGATGACGTGGCTGTATCCCCCGCGCAGGTCGGGCACGACGATGTCAGCGCCATGCAGCGCAGTCGGGCCCGTGATGACGGCCGCCTGCTCGAGCTTACGACGCGCCACGCGACGCGGGCCGTCCTGCAGGCCGTGGGGATGGACGACGATGTCTGCGCCCATCTTCACCAGCGCTTCAGTGAAGCCGAACCGGTTCTCGTACACCGTCTCGTGGACGATCGAGCTTCCGTTCGCCTGGGTGAGCGCGACGATGAGCGGCTGCTGCCAGTCCGTCATGAAACCAGGATGCACGTCCGTCTCGATGACGACCGGCTTGATCTCGCCATCGCGGCGGAAGAGGATGCCGTCCTCCTGGATGTCGAACCAGCCGCCAGCCTTGCGGAACACGTTCAGAAACGTCAGCATCTCCTGCTGCTTCGCGCCGCCGACGAAGATCTCTCCATCGGTGGCGAGAGCTGCAGCCGCCCACGATGCGGCCTCATTGCGATCGAAGATCGAGCGGTGATCGTAGCCGCGAAGTGTCTCGACACCCTCGATGACGATCACTCGATTCGGCTCGTAGGAGATGATCGCACCCATCTTCTGGAGCACGGCGATGAGATCCATGATCTCCGGCTCTATGGCTGCATTGTGCAACTCGGTGACGCCTTCTGCACGCACAGCTGTCAGCAGCACCTGCTCGGTGGCGCCCACACTCGGGTACGGCAGGTGGATGTTCGCACCGTGCAGACGCCCGTTCGGCGTCGACAGGCGGATCCCGCTGGGAAGCTTTTCCACCACGGCGCCGAACTTACGGAGCGCGTCGAGATGGAAATCGATCGGACGGTCCCCGATACGGCATCCACCCAGATCTGGGATGAACGCCTGACCGAGCCGGTGCAGCAACGGGCCGCAGAACAGGATCGGAATACGCGAGGCGCCCGCGTGCGCATCGATCTCCTCGAAGTGCGCGGACTCGACGTCGCTGGGATCGAAGACGAGCGCGCCGGGCTCATCGCCGTCGGACACGCGCACACCGTGAACCTCAAGCAGTGAGCGCACCACAGCGACGTCACTGATCGCGGGAACATCGCGCAGCGTGCTCACTGTCTCGCCCAAGAGCGAGGCGACCATCGCCTTGGTCGCGAGGTTCTTCGCGCCCTTCACGTCGACACGGCCACGCAGCGGACGACCGCCCCTGATTGCCAGTACGTCGCCGGAAGGCATCGCGTCCCGAGGGGCGTCGCGCAGGGGTGTCGTCATTCGATGGGCCTCACTTCAATTCCAATGATCGCGGCAGGTGCCGCCGGGGCGATTGCCCCTGGCCCACTCCCCACCCGCTTAGAGCACAGGCAGTGTACGTGGCCGCCACGACTCGCGACGGGCCTCGAACTGCGCGATCTTGTCTTCGTTGCGCAGCGTGAGCCCGATGTCATCGAGCCCTTCGAGGAGCCGCCATCTAGTGTAATCGTCGATTGTGATGTCGGCCTGGAAGTCACCGATCACTGCTGTGCGCGCCTCGAGGTCCACGGTGATCGAGGCGCCGGGGTTCGCGTCGATCTCAGCCCAGATACGCTCGAGGTCCGCTTCGGTGATGGTGGCGGCGAGGAGGCCCTGCTTTCCGGCGTTGCCTCGGAAGATGTCGGCGAAACGAGGGCTCAAAACGACGGAGAAACCGTAGTCGCGCAGCGCCCAGACGGCATGCTCACGACTGGAGCCCGTACCGAAGTCCGGCCCTGCCACGAGCACAGAGGCGCCCCGGAACGCCTCCTGGTTGAGTACGAACTCGGGGTCCTGACGCCAAGCGTAGAAAAGGGCATCATCGAAGCCGGTCTTGGTCACGCGCTTGAGGAAAACGGCCGGGATGATCTGGTCGGTGTCGACGTTCGAGCGCTTCAGCGGAGCGGCGACGCCGGTGTGGGTGGTGAATTTCTCCATGATCAGGCTCCTACCAGTTCCTCGATCGGCGACAGGTCACTGGGGCTCGACAGCGTGCCGCGAACAGCCGTCGCTGCCGCGACCAGCGGAGACACGAGGTGCGTGCGCCCGCCCTTACCCTGGCGGCCCTCGAAGTTGCGATTCGACGTGGACGCGCAGCGCTCCCCTGGGGCGAGCTGGTCGGGGTTCATTCCCAGACACATCGAGCAGCCGGCGAAACGCCATTCGGCGCCGAAATCCTTGACGATCTGATCGAGGCCCTCGGCCTCCGCCTCCAGCCGTACACGCGCGGAACCGGGGACGACCATGACGCGCACGCCATCGGCCTTCTTACGCCCTTGAATGATCGACGTGAACGCTCGCAGGTCTTCGATACGGCTGTTCGTGCAGGACCCCATGAACACGGCATCCACCGGCACGTCCTTCAGCGGCGTGCCGGGAGCGAGGTCCATGTACTCGAGCGCGCGCTCGGCTGCGGCCCTCTCGTTCGGGTCCGTGATGTCTGCCGGGTCGGGAATCGACGCAGAGAGCGAACTTCCCTGCCCAGGATTTGTTCCCCAGGTGACGAAAGGCTCGAGCTCGTTCGCATCGAGGAAGACCTCGGCGTCGAAAGCCGCGCCTTCATCTGTGGGAAGGGTGCGCCAGTAGGCGACCGCGTCGTCCCAGTCCTGGCCCTTGGGCGCGTGAGGACGACCTTCGAGGTAGGCGAACGTCGTCTCGTCCGGTGCAATCATCCCCGCGCGGGCACCGGCCTCGATCGACATGTTGCAGATGGTCATGCGGCCTTCCATCGACAGCGCGCGGATCGCGCTGCCTCGGAACTCCAGCACGTAGCCCTGACCGCCGCCGGTACCGATCTTCGCGATGACGGCGAGAATGATGTCTTTCGCCGTCACACCTTCACGCAGTTCGCCCTCGACGGTGATCGCCATCGTCTTGAATGGCTTGAGCGGGAGCGTCTGGGTCGCCATGACGTGTTCGACCTCGCTCGTACCGATGCCGAACGCCATGGCACCGAACGCACCGTGCGTAGAGGTGTGCGAGTCGCCGCACACCACGGTGATGCCAGGCATCGTCAGGCCCAGTTGCGGCCCGACCACGTGCACGATGCCCTGCTCCGCATCACCCAGCGAATGCAGACGCACGCCGAATTCTGCGGCGTTGCGACGCAACGTGTCGATCTGGGTGCGGCTGGTGAGGTCGGCGATCGGTTTGTCGATCTCAAGAGTGGGCGTGTTGTGATCTTCGGTGGCGATGGTCAGATCGACGCGCCGCAGCGGGCGGTTCTCCGAGCGAAGACCGTCGAATGCCTGCGGACTGGTCACCTCATGGACGAGGTGAAGGTCGATGTAGATCAGGTCGGGCTTGCCGTCCTCGCCCTTGACGACGAGGTGGTCGTCCCAGACCTTCTCCGCGAGTGTTCGCGGGCGGCTCGAGATGTCGGTATCTGCTGAGGTCATGTCGTTCTCCAGGATTCGGCGGTTCGGCCACGCTGAACTCCGCGACGAGAAGGGCCTATTGCGAGGTCTCGTCGCGGCTGATAAGGAGAAGTACCACTCGCCGCATGCGAACAGGTTACCACTGCGCGGCGGCGCCGCCGCGCGCCTCTGCCGTAACCGGACGTCTCATTCGCCGCATCCGGGTCGCCTCTCGTGTCACTCTGACTGGGCCTCCTGCGTTTCCCGCACCGCAGACCGAAAGGATTCGCATGTCCGCCCAGCCCGCCCGCTTTGCCACCAGAGCGCTCCACGAAGGCCGCACTGTCGAGGCGGCTTCGCCGCGCGCCACTCCCATTCATCTGACAGCGGGTTTCACATTCGACAGCTTCGACGACGCAGCCGCTCATTTCGGTGCAGGCACGGGATTCGGATACACGCGAACGGGCAATCCGACCGTTCGTGCTGTGGAGCACCGCCTCGCCGCGCTCGAAGGTGGCGTCGACGCGCTGCTCGTGGCGAGCGGACAGGCCGCCGTCGTCACCGCTCTGCTTGCTGTCGCCGGTGCCGGTGATCACATCGTCTCCTCCACGCACATCTACGAGGGCAGCCGTGGGCTCTTCCTCGACAATCTCTCCAGACTGGGCATCGAAACTGATTTCGTCGACGACATCGCCGACCCGGAAGCCTGGCGCTCACTCATCCGTCCGAACACGCGAGCACTGTTCGCCGAATCCGTATCGAATGCCCGTAACGATGTCCTCGACGTCGCAGCCGTCGCGGGCGTCGGCGACGCCGCCGGAATCCCGCTGATCGTCGACAACACCCTCGCGACTCCCGCTCTGCTGCGACCGATCGAGCACGGTGCGGCGATGGTCGTGCATTCCGCTTCGAAGTTCCTTGCAGGTCACGGATCCGTGCTCGGCGGTGTCATCGTCGACTCAGGCCGTTTCGATGCTGCACGCGACGGGCACCTCTTCCCCCATCTGGTGCTGCCCGGTCGCGGCGGGGTCGCCGCTGCAGCCGAGCGTCACGGCGGATCGGCGCGCATCGCGTACGCCCGTGAATCCGTCGCGCCGCGGTTCGGCCCGACGCCGTCTCCCCTGAACGCATTCCTCATCGGCCAGGGCGTCGAGACCCTCGCACTACGTGTCGAACGTCAGTCGCAGAATGCCCTCGCCTTGGCGCAGTGGCTCTCGACGCACGAATCTGTCGAGTGCGTCGACTACGCGGGCCTGGCCACCCACCGAGACCACCGACGAGCTGTCGCTCAGCTCACGGGCGGCTTCGGCTCCGTTTTCACCTTCACCCTGCGCGGCGGGGAGGAAGCGGCCAGACGCATCATCGACGCCGTCGGCGTCTTCACGCATATGACCCACATCGGTGATGTGCGCTCGCTCGTACTTCATCCCGCATCCACGAGCCACGCGCTTCTCTCCCCTGACGAACGCGCGCAGATCGGTGTGCATCCGGGCACGCTGCGAATCTCGATCGGCATCGAAGATGTCGATGACCTCATCACGGATCTGTCCCGGGCTCTGGCGCTGACACTCGTCGAGGAGGCGCTCGCGTGAGCCGCCCACAGCACTTCGGCTGGTTCCTCGCGCGCGGCTTCGGTCCGCAGGGGTGGGGATCTCCCTCGCTCGACTGGGACTACGACTGGACCAGGCCCGAGATCTATCAGGAGGCGGCCAGAAGCCTGGAGCAGGCGGGTTTCGACCTCGTCATCATCGAAGACGCCCCCTCACTGGGTTCGGCCGACACGATCGACCTGCGAGTGCGGCACGCCTTCGGGGGCCCCAAACACGACCCACTGCTGCTGGCGCCATCGCTGTTTCACGTTACAACGCACCTCGGAGTGGTCCCGACAGTCAATCCGGCTGCGTACCTGCCCTACACGGCGGCGCGACAGTTCGCCACGTTGCAGCATCTCAGCGCGCACAGGCTCGGGCTCAATGTCGTCACCGACACCGGAAGCGCCCGGCACTTCTCTGACGCCTCGCCCCTCGGCCATGACGAGGCCTACGACCGTGCAGAGGAATGGCTCGAGGGCATCCGGTCGCTCTGGCGCAGTTGGGACGACGATGCGCTCGTGCTCGATCGCCGGACGGACCTTTACGCCGACGGCACGCGGATGCGCGCTATCCGGCATCGCGGTTCCCACTATCGCTTCGATGGACCACTCAATGCGCTGCCGTTCACGGACGGAGAGCCTGCCATCGTGTCTCCAGGTGGATCTGGCCGAGGCCTGGGCTTCGCCGGTGCGAACTCTGATGTGCAACTCGCGCTCGCTCCGCTCGACGAAGTCTCCGTGCGTGCCTATCGATCCAAAATCCACGCCGCGGCGACGGCACGTGGACGACGCCCGGATGAGATCAAGATCCTGTTCGCCATCCAGCCGGTGATCGTCTCCTCCGCTGAGGAGGCGGACCGCATCGTCGCGGCCTCGGCCGAGCCCGATGACGCGGCCCTGATGCACGTGGCACGCAAGCAGTCAAGCGATCTCGAGACAGACCTCACCGTTCTCGACCTGGATTCGCCGCTTGACCGCTCGGTCTTCGGCCCGCACGTTTCTCAGGGCAGCATCGGTCGGCTTCTCGGAGATCGCGACAGCGATGCTCCTCTGCGCGCGCACCTCACCGCTCTCGCCAGGGCCGGACGAATCCGAGACCGTTCGGGATTCGTCGGAACGGCCGATGAATTCGCCGACCTCATCGAGGAATTAGGCGAATGGGGCAACGACGGCGTGCTTCTGTGGGGCGACTTCCATCCCGTCACCCTGCATCGCACCCTGGACGAACTCGTTCCTATCCTCCGCCGCCGCGGCATACTGCGCCGCGAGTACGCGCCAGGCGGACTTCGGGCGAACCTGCAAGCGTTCTGACACTCGGAGGTTCGCCCGCGGTCTCACTCAGCGATCGAGGCCTTCTTCTCGCGCGATGAAGCGACGAGGCTCGCGATCGTGGCGACCCCCATGGACGCGACGATGACGGTGAGCGACAGCCAGATCGGGATGTCCGGTGCCCATTCGATGTGCTGGCCGCCGTTGATGAACGGCAATTCGTTGACGTGCATCGCGTGCAGAATGAGCTTCACTCCGATGAAGGCCAGGATCACTGCGATGCCGTAGTGCAGGTAGCGAAGACGGTCGAGCAGGTCGCCGAGCAGGAAGTAGAGCTGACGCAGGCCCATGAGGGCGAAGATGTTCGCAGTGAAGACGAGGAAGGTGTTCTGCGTGATGCTGAAGATCGCGGGGATCGAATCGATCGCGAACATGAGGTCGGTCACACCGATCGCCACGAACACGATGATCATGGGCGTCCACACCTTCTTACCGTCGACGACGGTGCGCATCTTGGCCTGGTCGTACTCGTCGCTGATGTCGATGCGACGCCGCAACAGCCGCACGATGAAGTTCTCTCGCTTGACCTCACCCTCGTGATCGCCCTCTGGCATTGCCTGACGGATCGCGGTCCATACGAGGAACGCACCGAACACGTAGAAGATCGGCGAGAAGTTCTCGATGATCGCGACGCCTGCGACGATGAAGATTCCTCGCAGAATGATCGCGATGAGGATTCCGACCATAAGCACTTGCTGCTGCAGGCGGCGAGGCACGGCGAACTGCGCCATGATCAGCACGAAGACGAAGAGGTTATCGATCGAGAGGCTGTATTCGAGTGCCCAGCCGGTGAGGAACTCGCCTGCGTACTGGCCCCCGGCGAAGAAGTAGAGCAGCCCTGCGAAGATCAGGGCGAGGGCGACGTAGAACGCGACCCAGAGGCTCGACTCTTTGGTGGAGGGGATGTGTGGGCGAAGGCGAACGAGAAGGAGGTCTGCGATGAGGATGACAGTCAGGACCACGAGGGCCGTGATCTCAAACCACACGGGAATGTTCAAGGGTGCTCAGCACCTTTCGAGAGGGTCGTTGATGGGCCGAAAGTCTCTCCCCCGCACAGAGTGCGTCGCGCGCCCGGAGCAGCTTTGATGGTGCTCGTGATGACGATGCGCGCGGAATGGGATACTCCCTCTCGCGGGATCGATTCTAGCGGAGGATGATGCCATGTGTCGGATCGACGAGAGTCGATCTGAGACGATCTGAGACGATCAGCCGAGTTTCGACACTCATCAGTGAGAGACACCGAACGGAGCAGGATGCCGGAGCGATCGGAAGACCAGACTTGGGTGGCTCGCGCCGCCGAAGGCGATCAGAGCGCCTTCCGCGCGCTGTACCGCGCGCACGTTCGTCCGGTCTACTGGATCGCCCACGGCATCATCGGAACGTCCGAGGACGCCGAGGACATCACGCAGGAGACCTTCGTCGTCGCTTGGCGGAAGTTGCCGACGCTCGATCTCATCGGCGAGTCGCTTCTGCCGTGGCTTGCGACGATATGTCGTTTCCAAGCCGCGAATCGCCTGCGTCAACGCCGCCGCGACCGCGCGCACACGACGGACGTCAGCGACGAGATCCTCGCTGACATGGTGAACGTCGAAGAACAGGTCATCACAGCGGCGCTGGTCGAGAAGATCACCGTCGAACTCGGAACCCTGAGCACATTGGACCAGGAGATCTTCCGCCTGTGCGCTTCAGAAGGGTACGCGTATCAGGCGGCCGCTGCAGAGTTGGGCGTCAGCCACGCGGTCGTTCGCAACCGTCTCTCGCGGGTGCGCACGCAACTTCGCGGCACCCTCCAGGAAGCGAGAGACGCATGAATCAGCACACCCCCATGGAATCCCTCCCTCACCTCTCGACGGAGAGCATCTCCAGAATCGAGGATGCCGTGTTCGCCGAGATCACCGCACACCGGCAGCCGTCCGCCCAGAAAAGCGCCCGTGCACGTTCACGACGGCGCCGTTGGTTCACAGGTCTCGGCGTCGCTGCCGCATTCGTCGCGGGCCTGCTCGTGGCACCTCCGATCCTGGGCATCGTCAGCAACAGCGAAGTCACGAGCGTGAGCGACACGGCAGCGTACTCGTCGGGGGGATCAGGTGAGACGGTACAGACCGACATCGACTCGTCTGCTCTGGTCGCTGCGGAAGCCGACCAGTCCGGCTCTCGAGAGATCATCCAGACCGCGCGGGCGACTGTTCGCGTCCCGGACATCAGGAACGCCGCTGACGAGATCGCGGTGCTCGCTGATGAGCGCGGCGGATATGTCGAGAGCACAGACATCCAGACAGCCACTGACGAAGACGCCCCCTCAGAACCCGCTCCGCATGATCCCGGCTACGGCTGGATCAGCATCCGGGTGCCGTCTGCAGACCTCTCCGAGGTCGTCAAGGAACTCGCCTCCTCTGGAGAGGTCTTGGCCTCGTCCGTCTCGAAGCAGGACGTCACCTCTGCGGCTATCGACCTCCGCGCACGCGTAGACGCAACTCGCGCGTCCGTCGAGCGCCTCACCGAACTCATGTCGAGCACCGCAACAGTGTCTGACCTGCTCGAAGCCGAGGTGGCGCTCTCCGAACGCCAGGCACAGCTGGAGTCGTATGAACAACAGCTCGCAGCGCTCGAGGATCAGGTGGAGATGTCTTCTCTACACGTGGAGCTCACCAAGACCTCAGCGCCGACGGCGGCGGATCCGACCGGATTCGGCGATGGCCTGCTGGCAGGCTGGAATGGCCTGATCGTCTCTCTAAACGCCGTGGTGATCGCTCTCGGATTCCTTCTCCCCTGGCTTGCAGTCGCCGCTGTGGTGGTCGTGGTGATCTGGCTGGTTCGTCGACGTCGTCGTGCCGCCCCGAAGCCGACGCCGAAGCAGAACGCCGACAATCGATAGGGTCATCGTCATGACTCGCACAGCTCTGACTGCACGGACGGTTCCTGCAGGACGAGATCTCACACTCGATCTCGCCCGGGTCTTCTGCGTCGTCCTCGTCGTCTTCGTGCACATCCTGTTCACCGGTGTCTGGCGGGCAGCGGATGGCTCGCTTCGCATAGAGAAGACGGTCGAGTTCCAATCCTGGTTCAATGCCGCGACCTGGATCGCGAACATCATGCCGTTGTTCTTCGTCGTCGGCGGCTACGCTGCTCGTGCCGGCTGGCGGTCCTCGCTCAGGAAGGGCGTCACGGCCGATGTGTTCGTCCGCATCCGGCTGGTACGCCTCGCGCGACCCGCTCTCGCGGTGTTCGTGTTCTTCACGGTCGCCCTCGGCGCTGTCCGCCTGCTGGGAATCGATCCCGATCTCGTCGACGGCATTGCGATAGGCGTCGGGTCGCCGCTGTGGTTTCTCGCCGCGTACATGATCGTGCAAGCGTTCGCGCCCGTCATGATGCGCTGGCACGAGCGTCATGGCTGGCGGGTGCTCATCGTTCTGCTGATCGCAGCCCTGGCTGTCGACGCCTTCCGCTTCCTTGTCGTCGGCGGTGTCTTCGGCATCGAAGCGTTGCCGCCCGCCGGATATGGAGTCGGGCAGGAGTTGTTCGGCATCCCCAACGTGCTGTTCGTCTGGCTGTTCGCCCAACAGGTGGGATTCTTCCTCTTCGATGGGTGGTTCTCCGAGCGACGGTGGTGGCAACTGCTTCTCTTGATCGCGGGCGGATACACCGCCCAGTGGGCGCTGCTGTCGCTTGGTGGCTACTCATGGAGCATGCTTGCCAACCAATGGCCTCCGACGGCGACGATGGCGGTGTTCGCGGTGGTGCAGGCATCCGCTCTGACGCTCTTGCACGCTCCGCTCACGGCGCTCATGCGAACCAGAGCGGCGCAGGCGACAGTACTCGTGCTCGGTTCTCGCCTGATGACCGTCTACCTGTGGCATCTGCCGATGATCATGACGCTCATCGGCATTCAGCTCGTTCTCCCGCTGCCTTTACCAGAACCGGGAAGCCCTCTCTGGTGGTGGACGCGCCTGCCCTTTCTGCTCATCGTGCTCGGCGCCGTGTGGCTGCTTTCGCTCTGGCTCGTACGGTTCGAGCAGGTGCCGTCGATCGGCACGCTCCGCTTCTCTGCGACGTGGGCGACGGCTCTCGCCGTCGTCGCGTTCGTCGTGCCCATCCTCGCGATCACGGCCTATGGCTTGGACTTCCCTCTCGCGGCAGTCGCCCTGGCGTGCACAGCGTCTGCTCTCTGGCTCACCGGATCGGTCACGATGAGAAGCAGCGCGTCGTGACCACACAGCAGAAAACCCCCGGTATGAACCGGGGGTTTTCTGCTGTTGTGTGACCCCAGCGGGATTCGAACCCGCGTTACCGCCGTGAGAGGGC
>JBEBSN010000040.1:0-23179 GCA_040394295.1 Microbacterium sp. | reverse complement strand
TCGACAAGAGCGAGAAGTACCCGCTCGCCACCAAGGACGACCAGGGCCGGCTGCGGGTCGGCGCGGCGATCGGCTTCTTCGGCGACGCGTGGGAACGCGCTGAGGCGCTGCGCGACGCGGGCGTGGACGTGCTCGTCGTAGACACGGCCAACGGCCAGTCGCAGGGGGTCATCGACCTCGTTCGGCGGCTCAAGTCGGACGAGACATTCGAGCACATCGACATCATCGGCGGCAACGTCGCGACCCGCGAGGGCGCGCAGGCGCTGATCGATGCGGGTGTGGATGCCGTCAAGGTCGGAGTCGGCCCCGGATCCATCTGCACCACCCGTGTCGTGGCTGGTGTCGGAGTGCCACAGGTCACCGCGGTGTACGAGGCATCCCTCGCTGCGCGCCCGGCGGGGATCCCCGTCATCGCCGATGGCGGATTGCAGTACTCGGGCGACATCGCCAAGGCTCTCGTCGCCGGAGCGGATGCCGTCATGCTCGGCTCGCTCCTGGCCGGAACCGACGAGTCTCCGGGTGAGATCGTCTTCCAGTCGGGCAAGCAGTTCAAGCAGTACCGCGGGATGGGGTCGCTCGGTGCGATGCAGACTCGCGGCAAGCAGACCTCGTACTCCAAAGACCGCTACTTCCAGGCAGACGTGCCCAGCGATGACAAGCTCATCCCCGAGGGTATCGAGGGTCAGGTGCCCTACCGAGGCCCGGTTTCCGCGGTGGCCTACCAGCTCGTCGGCGGTCTGCGTCAGTCGATGTTCTATGTCGGAGCGCGCACGATCGAAGAGCTCAAGACTCGCGGCAAGTTCGTGCGCATCACATCGGCAGGGCTCAAGGAGTCCCACCCGCATGACGTGCAGATCGTCGTAGAGGCGCCCAACTACAAGAAGTAGAGCTTCGCCGAGCCGAGGCTGTGGCCCCTCGCGTCGAACCGGCGTAGCGTTCTGGCATGTGCCGTAACATCGTTCCGCTGAACAATCTGGAGCCCGCTGCGACGGACGAAGAATGCCACGACGCGGCTGTGCAACAGGCGCGCTCTGCGGAACGCTACGAGGCGATCCGGATCTATCAACAGAACAAGCGCTCTGCGCGCGGCGCGACCTGAGGCTCAACCGCGCTGGCGCACGCCTCGTTACCCAGTGTGACGGCGCGTAACGACGCGTGACAGGCCCGTCGCCATGCGAACGAAGCCCTCGGTACTGTCGCGACATGACTCTTCTCCAAGAACACCTCGACACCGCTTCTTCCGTCACCGCCGCAGAACGCGCCGAGCGCCTGACCGATGCGGGCGCCGCATGGAACGAACGCATTGCGCGTGACGCCTCCAACGCCGCGCTCACCTACAAGGTCACCGGCCGCGGCATCGGTACAGTCGCCACTGAGATTCAGGCGGGGAAGCACCGCTTCCTCGTGGACGAGCCGAGTGCGCTCGCCGGAGATGACGTCGCGGCGAGCCCGGTCGAGTACGCACTCGGCGCGCTCATCTCTTGCCAGGTCGTCGTCTTCCGTCTCTACGCCCAAGCGCTCGGCCTCACCATCGATGACATCGAGATCACTGCGGAGGGCGACCTCGACGTGCGCAAGCTCTTCGGCATCGACGAGTCGGGCCGTGCAGGGTTCCATGACGTGCGCGTGAAGGTCGATATCACCGGGCCCAACACGGCAGAGGAGTACGAGAACCTGCGCCAGGTCGTCGACGCGCACTGCCCGGTGCTCGACCTCTTCGCGAACCAGGTTCCGACTTCAGGCGCACTCGTCTGAGGCCGTACCCGACTGCGGCAGTCGGAACGGGGCTGCCGCACGTGCGCCTGCGTCGACCGCGAGATCTGCCAGGACAGCCCCGACTCCGGTGGCGAACTTGAAACCGTGTCCGGAGAACCCGGCACCGATGACGACGCGGTCCCGTCGGTCGAGAATGAACGTGCCGTCATCTGTCGATGTGTAGGTGCAGCTGATCGGCACAGTCGATGACGGATCGAGCCCCGGCATCCATTCGCGCACGTACGTCGCGAGCGCCTCTGCGTGTCGCGTGCGGTGCGGTCGGGCATCGGGGTCGACCTCGTCACCCACCCCGTGGAAGCCGACTTTGACTCCTTCGCCGGGTGTCGGCATCCCGTAGATCGTCGCGGGGAACACATCTGTGTCGACGTAGTGGTTGAACGATGGCCACGGGTCCTCGGCGAGGGGCGAGAAGTGCGCAGGCGTCTCCTCGGTGACTCTGAGCCGGGGAAGCGGCATCCTGCGCAGCAGCCGCTGGGACCAGGCGCCGGCGGTGACCACGACGGTGTCCGCGCGCAGCGTCTGACCCTCCAAAGCCAGTGCGACGCCGCGATCGTCTTCGATGACATCGCGCACAGGCGTATCCCAACGCACGCTGCCGCCGGCTTCGACGATGCGCCGCTCCAACTCGAGGAGGGCGGCGGATGCCCGTACGACGCCTGCATCGGACGACCAGAGCACGTCATCCTCGAAACGCATGCCCGGCCAACGTCGCCTCGCCTCCGCAGCGTCCAGGATCTCTGCGGGGATGCCGCGCTCGGCGAGCCGACGCCGTATCGACGCGATGTCGACATCCCCGTGCGTGACCAGCCCGTGCAGCCGGAGCAGCGGCTCGCCATCCGGACGACCGAGGGCGTCCCAGCCCTCGCGAGCGCGCACGAGCAGATCGAGATAGTGCTCTTCCTCATACGCATTGTTGAAGTTGCGCGTAGAGCCGTGGGAGGCGCCGTGCACATGTCCACGGGGGTACTGCTCGAGCACCACGGGTCGGTGGCCCCGACGAGTCAGCTCCCATGCCGTTGCCATCCCCATCACACCGCCGCCGATGACGGCGACCTCCACAGCGTCGGATCTCACGGCGTCCTCTCGAATGTCACAGCACCTGAAGCCACCAGTCTTCCAGCCCGAGCGACCCCAGGTAGGCTGGAGAGGTGAGCATGGACATCGAGATCGGCCGAGGAAAGCGCGCGCGTCGCGCGTACACGTTCGACGACATCGCGGTGGTGCCGTCCAGGCGCACGCGCAACCCGGAGGACGTTTCGACGGCGTGGGTCATCGACGCCTTCCAGTTCGACACGCCGATCATCGGCGCACCGATGGACTCAGTGGTCAGCCCGCAGACGGCGATCATGCTGGGCAAGCTGGGCGGACTCGGAGTCCTCGACCTCGAAGGCCTGTGGACGCGTTACGACGCGCCGGAGCCGCTCCTCGCTGAGATCGCTTCCCTTCCCGCCGACAAGGCGACGATCCGGATGCAGCAGCTCTACTCCGAGCCGATCAAGCCCGAGCTCATCAAGTCTCGTCTGGCCGAGATCCGCGAAGCCGGCGTCACCGTGGCCGGGTCTCTCACTCCTCAGCGCACGCAGGAACTCTACGAGACCGTCGTCGCAGCCGGCGTCGACCTTTTCGTCATCCGCGGCACGACAGTGTCCGCTGAACACGTCTCCAGCGTCGTCGAACCCCTCAACCTCAAGAAGTTCATCTACGACCTCGATGTACCGGTCATCGTCGGCGGGGCGGCCACGTACACAGCCGCCCTGCACCTGATGCGTACCGGAGCAGCAGGTGTGCTCGTCGGCTTCGGCGGAGGGGCGGCGTCCACGACACGCGCCACCCTCGGCATCCATGCGCCGATGGCCACTGCCGTCTCAGACGTCGCCGCTGCGCGACGCGACTATCTCGACGAGTCGGGCGGACGTTATGTGCACGTCATCGCCGACGGCGGCGTCGGCACGTCGGGCGATATCGTCAAGGCGCTCGCCATGGGCGCGGATGCCGTCATGCTCGGAGTTGCTCTTGCTCGCGCCACGGATGCTCCTGGGCGTGGCTTCCACTGGGGCCCGGAGGCTCATCACCCGCAGTTGCCGCGCGGCCGCCGCGTCGAGACACCGGGGATCGTCACCCTGGAGGAGATCCTCTACGGCCCGGCGCCTGTTGCGGACGGTACGGCCAACCTCATCGGCGCGCTGCGCAAGTCGATGGCGACGACGGGCTACTCCGATCTCAAGGAGTTCCAGCGCGTCGAGGTCGTGCTCGCTCCTTACCCGCGTTCCTGACGCGTGCGCTGCAGATCGTGACGACCCCGCAGGCCTTCCCGCCGACCCTTCGAGAGGTCATGCTGCGCGGACGCTGGATCGGTGTGCTCATAGCGTGCCTCGTCGTCGCCGGAGTGTTCGCCTTTCTCGGACAGTGGCAGCTCGAGCGGGCCATCGACACCGAGCCGCCGCCGCCGGGCATGACCGAAGATGTGAGGCCCCTCGCAGAAGTCGTCGAGCCTGGCGAGTACCTGCCTGAACCCTATGTCGGGCAGCGTGTCGAGACTGCGGGCACCTGGGTGTCCGGTGACTTCCTCGTGGTGTCTTCGCGGTTCAACGACGGCGTCGAGGGCTACTGGGTGACCGGCCAGCTCCGTGTCGATGAACGTGTCTCGATCGCTGTCGCGCTGGGATGGGCTCCTGATCGCGGCACCGCAGACGCCGCGGCATCCGCTCTGGAATCTCGCGCCGCAGGCGCCGAGGTCGCCATCGCGGGCCGTCTCATCTCTGATGAGGGAACGTCGCTTCCTCCCCGAGACGACATATATGCCATGGATCGCATGTCTCCTGCGATGCTGCTGAGCCAGTGGCACGACATCGAGCGACTGACGATGTATCGCCCCTATCTCGCGGCTGTCGATGCGCCCGATGGCCTTGTCGACATCGACTCTCCCGCTCCTGATGAGCTGTCGACGGTGAACTGGCTGAACGTCTTCTACGCGATCGAATGGGCGGTCTTCGCAGGCTTCGCCTTCTACATCTGGTACCGACTCGCGAAGGATCGTTGGGAACTCGAGGTGGAGGAGTTCGAGGACCGCGAAGCTGCGAGAACTTCCGGTGACGGATCGGCGAACACCATTGAGGATGTCGGCGGCACGACTTAGGCTCGCTGACGTACGCGCTGCCACCCAGTGATGTGTGGCAGTGGCGCACCGGCTGCGTACCCCATAAGGGTGCTCAGACACGTATCCGTCGACGTCGAGGAGAACTACCGCAATGATGTCCGCCCCTGACGGTGCCGCGCTTCGCGCGGGATCATCCCTTTCACGCAGACGGGGGCGCATCGGCGCTCTCGCGCTGACCACAGCATGTGCGATGAGTCTCTCAGCGCTCGCCGCAGCCCCGGCTGTCGCCGATGAGGACGGGACGGGCGTCGTGATCAACGAGGCCTATCTCTCCGGCGGCAGCGCCGGCGCCGCGTTCACACACAAGTTCGTCGAGTTGTACAACCCCACCGACGCACCGATCGCGCTTGACGGAATGTCGTTGCAGTACCGATCGGCGACCGGCGTAGCGCAGTTCAACGGGGTGACTCCGCTTTCGGGAACGATCCCGGCCGAGGGCTACTTCCTTGTCAAGGGCGCCACCAACAACGACTCCTCAACAGCGACGCAGCTCCCCGCGGCAGACGCCACCGGAAGCATCAATCCGAGCGGTACCAGAGGCACGGTAGCGCTGGTGGAGGGAACATCCGCCGTCACTCTCGGCACAGGCTCTGTCGTCGAAGCGGATGGCGTCATCGACCTGCTCGGTTACGGAACATCGAACACCTTCGAAGGTGCGGCTGCCACGGCGCCGAGCAGCAACACCGACGTGAAGTCCATGAACCGCACCGCGGGCGCTGACTCCGACGTCAACGCTTCTGATTTCGTGCTCTCCGAGAAGATCACGCCCACCAATGCCGCAGGCGAGACCGCCGGCAGCGACCCCGACACCGACCCCGACCCCGACCCCGCTCAGGACGCCACGATCGCCGAGGTGCAGGGCACAGGTGATGTCTCCCCGTTCAGCGGAGAGAACGTCGTCGTCAAGGGCATCGTGACCGGCGACTACCGGGTCGGCGGTTATAAAGGCATCGCGATTCAGAGCGCAGACAGCGGTGGTGAGACAGACGCGACGCCAGGAGCATCCGACGGCATCTTCGTCTTCCTCGACGCACTCACTCCTACTCTCGAAATTGGCGACCTGGTCTCGGTGACCGGAACGGTCTCAGAATACTTCGGCCAAACGCAGATCTCGCCAGCAACGGCCGAGGACATCAACGTCATCACCGCGGGCATCGGCGTTCCCGCCGTCACCCCGCTACTTGAAACAGTGGTCGGCACGGATCGTGAGGCATACGAGAACATGCTCGTCGCGCCCAGCGGCACCTACCGTCTGGCCTCGAGTCACCAGCTCTACAACTTCGGCACGCTGTGGCTGAATCCCGATGAGCTGAACGTCAAGAGCACCGAGACCACGCGTCCTGGCGCTGACGCCGACGAGATCGCGGCAGCCAACCGCGCCGACCGCATTCTGCTCGATGACGGTTGGAACGCGCAGATCACCAGCAACGCGCACACCGGCGATCAGCCCTACTTCACGGCCGAAACGACCGTTCGCAACGGCGATGTCGTCGACTTCGCCGAAACCGGATACGTGCTGCAGTACGGTTTCGACGATTGGCGTCTGCAGCCGGTCACCGCGATCGACGACTCCAGCGACGCCGCGTACAAAGCCTCATTCACCACCGAGAACCCGCGCCCCGACACAGCACCCGACGTCGGCGGCGATGTGAATGTCGCCGCCTTCAACGTCTTCAACTACTTCACCACTTTGCAGAGCGAGAACGACCTGGCACGCGGAGCGAAGACCGCCGAACTGTTCGACACGCAGAAGTCGAAGATCGTCACGGCGATCAACGGTCTGGACGCACATGTGGTCGCGCTCATGGAGATCGAGAACTCGATCCACTTCGGTGACGAGGCAGACACCGCGGTCGCCGATCTCGTCGCCGGTCTGAACGACGCTGTCGGCTCTGACACCTGGGAGTACGTCTCCACTCCTGAGGCGTTGCTCGATACCGACACCGACGTCATCACGAACGCGATCATCTACAAGAAAGACGACGTCACCCCGGTGGGCGACAGCGCAACGGTTGTAGATGAGACGGTGTGGGACAACGCCCGAGAGCCGATCGCGCAGACCTTCGATATCGACGGAAAGATCGTCTCGGTCGTCGCGAACCACTTCAAATCGAAGTCTGGAGACGGCGACGAGCCCGCCGACGGTCAGGGTCACTTCAACGAAGATCGAACCGCACAGGCACAGTCGCTGCTCTCGTTCGCCGACACGTTGGCCGACACGAGCGGAAGCGATGACATCCTCCTGCTCGGCGACTTCAACGCCTACAGCAAAGAAGACCCGATCGAGGTGTTCGCTCAGGCCGGCTGGGTGGATCTCGTGCCTGCGCACGCAGAAGGCGAGTACACCTACACCTTTGACGGCGAACTCGGCTCGCTCGACCACGCGATCGCATCTCCTTCATTGAGCGAGTCGGTCACCGGTACAGGTGTCTGGACGATCAATTCGCCGGAGTGGAGCGACCGCGGATACGCTTTCGGTGCCGCTGAGGAGGGTACGCCGTTCCGCTCAAGCGATCACGATCCGGTCATCGTCGGAATCTCGAGTGAGATCTCGCCGGTCAGCATCGATGTCGTCACGATCAACGACTTCCACGGTCGAATCGAAGCCGACGGCGCTGCCGCCGGGGCGGCCGTGCTCGCAGGCGCCGTGCAGTCGGTGCGCGAGGCCAATGCGAACACGATCTTCGCGGCGGCAGGCGATCTGATCGGTGCCTCGACGTTCACGTCGTTCATCAACGACGACAATCCCACCATCGATGCGCTCAACGCCGCTGGACTCGACGTGAGCGCCGCCGGCAACCACGAGTTCGATCAAGGATGGGACGACCTCGAAGGGCGTGTGCAGGACCGCGCGGACTGGGAGTACATCTCCTCGAACGTATTCCTCACCGACACCGGGGAGCCAGCACTGGCCCCTGCATGGGTGACCGAGATGGACGGCGTCGACGTCGGGTTCATCGGCGCAGTGACGGAAGAGCTCGACTCGCTCGTATCGCCGGAGGGCATCGCCGATCTCGAGGTGCGCGGCATCGTCGACTCCGTCAACGCCGTCGCCGACGATCTCACCGACGGCGACGCGAGCAACGGTGAAGCCGATGTTCTGATCCTGCTGGTGCATGAAGGAGCAGCATCTCCGGAGCTCGAGAGCATCACGCCGGAATCTGCACTGGGCGAGATCGTGGAAGGTGTCGATTCGAGCGTCAGCGCGATCGTCTCGGCGCACACTCACCTCGCCTACAACCACGTCATCGACGGTCGACCGGTCGTCTCTGCAGGTCAGTATGGCGAGAACTTCGGACTGATGAATCTCCAGGTCGACGCGGAGACGAAAGAGCTGCTGTCGATCACGAACGAGATCAAGCCACTCACGACGACCGCGAAGGACCCGGAGACGGGCAAGGACGTCATCACGCCGCTCTACGATGCAGACGCCGACGTGCAGGAGATCGTGGACGCGGCGAAGAAGGAAGCCGACATCCTCGGGGCGGAGCCGGTCGGAGAGATCACCGCCGACTTCAACCGTGCGCGTCAGAGCGACGGGTCGGAGAACCGCGGCGGGGAGTCGACGATCGGCAACTTCGTCGCCGATGTGCAGCAGTGGGCCACCGGGGCAGACATCGCGTTGATGAACCCCGGCGGTATCCGTGCGAATCTGACCTATACCGGCACGGGCGAGCAGGATGCCGACGGAAATGTTACGTTCCGCGAGGCGGCGACGGTGCAACCGTTCGCCAACACACTCGTCACGCTCGAGCTCACGGGTGCTCAGGTGAAGAGCGTGCTCGAGGAGCAATGGCAGCCGGAGGGGGCGAGCCGTCCGTTCCTGAAGCTCGGAGTGTCGCAAGGGCTGCAATACACCTACGACCCTGCAGCCGCGGAACGGGAGCGGATCACCTCGATCACGCTCGACGGTGAGCCCATCGACCCGGCCGCGTCGTACGTCGTCGCCGCGAATTCATTCCTCGCAGCGGGCGGAGACAACTTCTCCACGCTCGCCGAGGGGACGAACAAGGCCGACACCGGAAAGATCGACCTGCAATCCATGGTCGATTGGTTCGACGCCAACGGCATAGCGTCACCAGACCTCGCCCAACGCGCGGTGGGTGTGACACTGAGCGCGGCCGGAGCTGACGGATACCGCGCAGGCGACGAGGTCACCATCGACCTCTCCTCGCTCGCGTTCAGTGGCGGGGAGACCTCACCGGGCGATGTCACGGTATCCCTCGGCGACACGGTGCTTGTCAGCGGCACGGTCGATCCTGCCGTCGTCGACACCACCGACGAGGCAGGTCGTGCCAGCCTGACGTTCACCGTTCCCTCGGGCGTAGAGGGCGAGCAGCTTCTCACAGTCGCCACTGCGGACGGGACAGATGCGCAGGTGCCGTTCACTATCGTCGAAGCAGACGGCGGCGGCGAGTTCGCCGGCACGATCGAGGTCGGTTCGAAGACGGTGAATGTCGGCAAGAAGCTCAGCATCAGCGGTGCAGACTTCAAAACCGGCGAGACGCTCGCCGTCACGATCGAGTCGAAGAAGGGCGACGTCATCGAGCTGGGCACTGTCCAGGTCGAGGAGGACGGTACCTTCGACACGTCGTTCACCATCCCGAGCGACGCCCACCCGGGACCGTACACGGTGATCGTCACCCAGCAGGACGGCGATCAGGCTACGGCAGAGGTCAAGGTCAACAGAGGGGGCGGAATCGGCGGCGTGATCCGCGACATCGTGGATTGGCTGCGGAACCTGCTGTTCGGCTGGTGGTGATCCGCTGATACACACGAAGGCCGCCGGGAGTAATCTCGGCGGCCTTCGTCGCGTGCACTGCGGGTCACGCGGCCGCCTCCCACGTGACCCCGTCCGGGTCCGCGACGTCGCCCAGCGCGCCCCGTATCACTATGCGGTGCGAGCCTGATCCTTCAGGGGAGAGCCTGACTGACTTCGCCAGGGCCGCGCGCTTGTACAGCCCGAGACCTTCGCGACGGGCTTGACCGCGATGGCGCCGGCGGCGACGGCGTCGTCGAACAGCAACTGTGCGTTCGCGGGCTGCGAGGTGATGAGCGACAGCGTGTATCGGCGACACCCAGAGGTGGCGGCATCCGAGTGGCGCAGCTCGAGCAGGTCTGTGAGCGGGAACGCCCGCGTGTAGAACGCTTCAGCGGCCGAGAGGTCAGTGACTTCGAGTGCGATGCTTTGTGTCGTGTTCATGCGTTCCACGCTACGAGCGCGCCGACACGGGCGCTTCTCGATTCCTGCTCGATAGCGGAGGGGCAGGTGCATGGCGAGCCGCGGGTAGACTTGACTCCATGCCAGAACCGAAAGCCGCCTCCTTCCCGAAGATCCGCGGGGCGCTGAAGTTCTACCAGATCGCCTCGATCATCACCGGCGTCATGTTGCTCCTGCTGCTGGCTGAGATGATCCTGAAGTACAGCCCCACTCATCTCGAGCTCTTCGCCGGTGGCTCTGGCGGTTTCCTCTGGTTCGCCGAGGTCCTGATGACTGGCAACTGCCAGTGGTACTCGTTGTTCGTGCCGGGAGGCATGGGCTGTGATCCGGTGAGCGTCGGCGACAGCGGCGGCGGCGTGAATCTCTCTCTGTTCGTCCTCGTCGCGCACGGTTGGTTCTACGTCGTCTACCTCTTCGCCTGCTTCCGGGTGTGGAGCCTGATGCGTTGGCCCCTCCTGCGATTCATCATGCTTGCTCTCGGCGGCGTCGTCCCCGCCCTTTCCTTCTTCATGGAGGCCAAGGTCTCCCGCGAAGTCAAGACCTATCTCGCATCGCGTGAAGCGGCTGTTGCCGCCGACACCTCACAAACCCAGGAGGCAGCGCGATGAGCGCAGACACCGCCCAGCGTCCCGTCCTCGTCGTCGATTTCGGCGCGCAGTATGCCCAGCTCATCGCACGCCGCGTGCGCGAGGCCGGCGTCTACAGCGAGATCGTCCCGCACACGGTGACGGCTGCTGAGATCAATGAGAAGAATCCCGTCGCGCTGATTCTCTCCGGCGGTCCCTCGTCGGTGTACGAAGACGGCGCGCCAGCCCTCGACAGCAGCATCTTCGATCTGGGGGTTCCGACGCTCGGTATCTGCTACGGCTTCCAGGTGATGGCGCGTGCACTCGGCGGCGAGGTCGCCAACACGGGCCTGCGCGAATACGGCGCGACCGATGCTGCGCTCGTCGGCGATGGCGGCGTGCTGCTGGGCGGGCAACCGAACACCCAGAACGTGTGGATGAGCCACGGCGACCAGGTGGCGCGTGCGCCCGAGGGCTTCGAGGTTCTGGCATCCACCACAGACACACCCGTTGCAGCATTCGGCAGCGCAGAGAAGTGCTTCTATGGTGTGCAGTGGCACCCCGAGGTCAAGCACTCCGATCATGGTCAGCAGGTCATCGAGAACTTCCTCCACAAGGCGGCAGGACTCGCGGCCGACTGGAACAGCGGCAACGTCATCGACGAGCAGGTCGCCCGCATCCGCGAACAGGTCGGCTCAGCGCGCGTGATCTCGGCTCTCTCCGGTGGCGTCGATTCCGCGGTCTCCACGGCGCTCGTGCACAAGGCGATCGGCGATCAGTTGACCGCCGTCTTCGTCGACCACGGGCTTCTTCGCAAGGGCGAGCGCGAACAGGTCGAGAACGACTATGTCGCTTCCACCGGTGTCCGCCTCATCACCGTCGATGCGGCAGAGACATTCCTCGGCCATCTCGAGGGCGTCAGCGACCCAGAGCAGAAGCGCAAGATCATCGGTCGCGAGTTCATCCGCGCGTTCGAGAAGGTGCAGCTCGACCTTGTCGCCGAGGCGAAGGCGGAGGGCGAGCCGATCAAGTTCCTCGTTCAGGGCACGCTCTACCCGGACGTCGTCGAATCCGGCGGCGGCACCGGTACCGCGAACATCAAGTCGCACCACAACGTCGGGGGCTTGCCAGAAGACCTCGACTTCGAGCTCATCGAGCCCCTGCGCACTCTGTTCAAGGATGAGGTGCGTCAGATCGGTCGCGACCTCGGGCTTCCAGAGGCCATCGTCGGACGACAGCCGTTTCCGGGCCCCGGCCTCGGCATTCGCATCGTGGGTGAGGTCACCGCTGACCGACTCGAGATTCTGCGTGAGGCCGACGCCATCGCCCGCGAAGAGCTGACAGCCGCAGGCCTCGACAGCGAGATTTGGCAGTGTCCCGTCGTGCTGCTCGCCGATGTGCGCTCCGTCGGCGTGCAGGGCGACGGTCGCACCTACGGGCACCCCATCGTGCTGCGCCCGGTCTCCAGTGAAGACGCGATGACTGCTGACTGGACCCGCCTGCCCTACGACGTTCTGTCGAAGATCTCCAACCGCATCACCAACGGAGTGCGTGACGTCAACCGGGTGGTGCTCGATGTGACCTCGAAGCCCCCGGGAACCATCGAGTGGGAGTGATGCAGTCGCGAGCGCTCGACGATGAGCACAGCGTGGCACTCGGACGCGGTAGCGGGCGAGTGGGAGTGATGCAGTCGCGAGCGCTCGACGATGAGCACAGCGTGGCACTCGGACGCGGTAGCGGGCGAGTGGGAGTGATGCCGTGACGGCACTGTTGCCGGAAGCGGAGTACCTGGTCCTCGCCAGCCGGCTGATTCCGGATCTCGACGGGGGCTTCACGATCGCGGTTCTTCGCCGTGCGCGAGACTTGGCCGCTGCCGGCGCCAGGGTGCGTGTGCTGACGGTCGACCCCGGAACCACCGAAGATCACGACGCGCACCGCGCCGAATGGCGTCGTCGAGGGCTGCTTCCTGACGGTGTCGAGCTGCGAAACCTTTTCGATGACGCCAGGGCAGACCCGGCGTGGCTGCGCGCGGCCGCTCTTCCGCTCGACACGGTCGACGCCGCAGCGGCTGTTGAACGCCGGGTGATCTCGGATTCCGTAGGACGAACAGTGTTGGAGCTGCCTGTCATCCACGGAGACCCCGATTGGCACCTGAGCCAGGATCCGGTCATGGTCTGGGATGCTGACGGCGCCTCTGGCTGGTTGTCCGGGTTCGGAGCGCTCTACCGCGCGTGGCTCAACGCTCTGAGTGCGGCAGCGACCGCTACGCCTGTCGTCGTCTGCGAAGCGCGCCAGGTCGGCGAGCTCCTTGTCGCGGACGCCGCTCCGCTGCTCGATCCCGCAACGATCGTGATCCACGCCACCCACGCCTGTCACGTCCAGGAGCCGTACACATGGGATTCGCCGATGGATGCCATCTGGACCCGCTGGCTCGGCGTGGCTGACCGTTTCGACGGGGTGCTATGGCTGACGCCGTCGCAGCAGCATGATGTGGAGCGTCGCGTCGGTAGCGGCATCCGCTCCGCTGTCGTGCCTCACCCGGTGCCCGCCATCGGGGTCAACCGACCGGTACCCGGTCGCCTTGCGATGATGTGCTCTCTCATTCCGCGCAAGCGGGTCGACCACGTTATCCGTGCGCTCGCCAGGATGCGCGCCGTCGTGGCGACAGCGCAGCTTCATGTCTACGGCGGGGGAAGGCTGCGTGGTGAGCTCGAGCAGTTGAGTGCCGAGCTCGGTATCTCAGAACACGTCGTCTTGCACGGGCATGTCTCTGACCCCGCCGAAGCCTGGCGCGAAGCTGATGCCTTCGTCTTCACCAGTACAAACGAGGGACAGGGCCTGGTCGTTCTTGAGGCTCTGGGGCACGGTGTGCCCGTGGTGTCTTACGACATGCCGTACGGTCCAGGAGACATGCTCGCCGACGGCGGCGGAGTCCTGGTGTCAGATGGCGACGAGCGCGCTCTCACTGACGCCCTGATCGGCGTCGTCGGCGATCGCGAGCGGCGAGACGAGCTGGCTGCGCAGGCGCGCGAAGTGGCTACGGCGATGGCCCCGGCTGCATCGATGAAGGCTTTCGGCGACGCGGTGCGCGAGGCGTTCGATGCTCGTGCCGCGCGCCCCGGTCGCTGAACCCCGCGGACGCAAACAAGAGGCGCGTTCCGTGTTCGCCCTGCCGCGATGTTCGCGGTGAACGACGCGGAACGCGCCTCTTCTGACGGTGTGAGCCGCCGAGTATTCGCCTAGTCGCGAACCTTGCTGCCTCGACCTGCGATCAGGCCGTAGATCAGCAGCACGATGATCGCACCACCGATGGCGAGAGCCCAGGTACCGAGGTCGAAGAACTCCTCAAGGCCGCGTCCGAACAGCATCCCGCCGATCCAACCGCCGAGAAGTGCTCCCACAACGCCGAGGATGAGAGTGACGATCCAGCCGCCGCCCTGCTTACCGGGCAGGATGAGCTTCGCGATCGCTCCAGCGATCAATCCGAGAAGAAGAAATCCGAGAAAACCCATGATGTGTTCCCTTTCTGTTGCGGTGAGACAACAATGCTCCTGTTGAAGAGAAGTTGCTAGACCCTTGCGGGCGCGCCCCAAATATGGGAAAAGGGCCCATCTCCGGGGAGATGGGCCCTTGGCCGGCAGCGAGGTGCCGTTGTCAGTTGCTGCGGACGATCGCGATCATGCGCAGAATCTCGACGTACAGCCACACGACGGTGACCATGATGCCGAAGCCACCCATCCAGCCGTACTTGCGGGGGGCGCCGTTGCGCACACCCTGCTGGATCTGGTCGAAGTCCATCACGAGCGAGTAGGCCGCCATGAAGACGACGAGCACACCGATGATGAGGCCGAGCGGGATACCCATGATGGTCATGCTGCGCAGACCGAACGCCTGGTCTGCCGGGAGGACGTTGGTCCACATGAGCACCATGTTCAGCACGGAGAAGACGAGGTAACCGATCATCGCGATCATGAAGATTTTCGTCATCTTCTTGGATGCGCGGATCTTGCCGCTGGCGAAGAGGGCCAGGGTCACCCCGACCACGGCGAGAGTAGCGAGCGTCGCCTGCATGACGATGCCGGGCATCGAGACCTCGAAGAACGACGAGATACCACCGATGAAGAGGCCTTCGAATGCGGCGTACGCGAAGATGAGCGCCGGGCGGACCTTCTTGCGCGAGGTGAAGATCACAGCGAGCGCGAGGACGAAGCCGCCGAGTCCGCCGATGATCATCGGAAGCATCGAGGGGGCCTGGGTCGGGCTCATCCCGCCGAGGGTCCACACCCAGCCGACGACGGCGGTGACGAGGAGGATGCCGAAGAGACCGACCGTCTTCCAGATGGTGTCTTCGACCGTCATGCGGTCGGTCTCGATGGCACCGGCCGGCGGCGCGGCATACATGCCTTCGAGTTGCGCGTTCGAGGCAGCATCCAGCCCGGCACGTTGAACGGACGCAGTCTGGGCGCCCGCCTGTGGTCCGCCTGGGTAGGTCGCGACATTGCGCGGATCCTGCTGCTTGAACGCCGGGTTGTTGAATGCGAAATTGCTCATGGTTGGCCTCACTCCGAAGTGGGTCTGAAGGTCGCTTTCCTCAACGATACCGGGGGATTTCTATGTATGGGGTGTTCTACGCTGAGAGCATGCCCAGGAAGTTTCCGCTCGTCATCGGCCACCGGGGCGCCCCTGGCTATCGTCCCGAGCACAGCAGGTCCTCGTACGAGCTGGCCCGGGCGATGGGAGTCGATGCCGTCGAGCCCGATGTTGTCGCCTCGAAGGACGGCGTTCTCGTTGTGCGACACGAGAACGAGATCTCGACCACGACGGATGTCGCCGAGCGTGCCGAGTTCGCCGATCGCAAGACCACCAAGCGCATCGACGGACAGGCGCTCACCGGCTGGTTCACTGAAGATTTCACCTGGAACGAGTTGGCGACGCTGCGCACACGCGAGCGGCTTCCGCAGGTGCGCGCGTCCAGCGCGAGCTTCGACGGCGCCCAAGGCATCCTGCGCCTGATCGATGTGCTCGACCTCGTTCGCGCCGGCTCGGTCGAGCACGGTCGCGAGATCGGTGTCGTCCTTGAGATCAAGCACGCCACATACTTCGCGAGCATCGGACTCGACCTGGTGCCGCTGATCGTGCGGGATCTGAAAGAAGCAGGCTGGGCGGACGGCGAACTGCCCCTCGTCATCGAAGCCTTCGAATCGACGGTGCTCGCGCAGCTTCGGACGCAGCGCATCTCCGCGTCGTACATCTATCTGATCGAGGCATCCGGCCGCCCCTATGATCAACTCGTCGCTCACGGACGCCATGCGGCGACCTATAAGGAGACGGTGAGCCCTGGCGGTCTGGACGATCTGGTCGGCAAGGTCGACGGCATCAGCGTCAACAAGCGGATGCTTCTCGCCAAAGATGTCGCGATCGTCCGGGACGCGCACGCCAGAGGGCTGAAGGTGTTCACCTGGACCGCGCGACCGGAGAACGCCTTCCTCGCGACGAAGTTCCGCAGCGGCGCCGATCGCTCGGCCTACGGCGATTATGAGGCCGAGTGGCGCGTCATCGCACGCACGGGCGTCGACGGGGTGTTCGTCGACCACCCTGACCTCGGGGTCGCGTTCTTCCGAGGCTGAACACACCCAGGCGCGCTCGTCCCGCCCCACCGTCGGGGAAGTGTCAGAATGACCGCATGAGCGGAATCGTCGCTGAGAGCATCAGCAGATCCTTCGGTACGGTTCACGCCGTGCGAGATGCCACCTTCCATGCGGCGCAGGGACGGGTGACCGGGCTGATCGGCCCCAACGGTTCTGGAAAGACGACGCTGCTGCTGATGCTGGCATCGCTGTTGGCGCCGGACGCCGGAACGATCCGCATCGCCGGAGCCGACCCGATCGCGGATCCGCTCAGTTCACGGCTGATGACGGGGTGGATGCCGGATTCGTTGGGGGCGTGGGCGTCGCTGACCGCGCGCGAGACTCTCGTGACCACTGCACGGCTCTACGACATCGACAAAGCGGCCGCTCATGAGCGGGCATCCGAACTTCTCGCACTGGTCGAACTCGCTGACCTGGCAGATGCGCCCGCGAAGGTGCTCTCTCGGGGGCAGAAGCAGAAACTCGGCTTGGCGAGGGCGCTGGTGCACGAACCGCGGGTATTGCTTCTGGACGAACCGGCCTCCGGACTTGACCCGGATGCGCGGGTACACCTGCGCGTGCTGCTGCGCCGGCTGGCCGCAGAAGGGTGCACGATCCTCATCTCGAGCCACATCCTTTCCGAACTCGAGGAAGTCATTGACGACGCCGTGTTCCTCGTCGCGGGGTCCGTCGTCGATGCTGAGCCCTCGCAGAACACTTCCCGCAGTTGGCGTATCCGCCTCGCCGGCAGCGCGCCGGGGCGACTGCAGGAAGATGCCGAGCAGATCAATGTGGCACTGGGCTTGGCCGCCGGCTCAGCCCTCATCGATCGCAACGGCGTGGTCGTGGGCTTCGCCACCGAACGCGCGGCGGTCGATGGGCTGCGCACGATCGTGGAAGCGGGGCTTGCCGTCGCCGAATTCGCGCCGGCGCAGAGCGCCTTGGAGCATACGTTCCTCAATCTGCCGCGGACGGGGGCAGGATCGTGAGCATCTCCCACATCGGCACCATCGCCCGGCTCGAACTCACGCAGCGACTGCGCAGCGTGGGCTGGTACGTGTTGCTCGGCATCTTCGCCGTCATCCTGCTCGGCGTCACGGCGCTCGCGTTCGCGGTGTACTCGTACACCGGTGCCGCGGGCGCTGGAGCCTATTCGATCGTCGTCAACGTCGTGCTGTTGCTCGTCGTGCTCGTCTCGCCGACGCTCAGCGGCAACGCCATCAACGGTGATCGAGAGGCTGCGACCCTCGCGGTCGTGCAGGTGACGGCCGCATCGACCGCCGACATCATGCTCGGCAAGCTTGTCGCTGCCATCGCCACCGGCGGAGCATTTCTCCTGGTCGCGTTGCCGTTCCTGGCGATCTCACTGCTCGGCGGCGGGGCGCAGCCGGCGACACTCGCTGTCTCGCTGCTCATCCTCGCGGCCGAGATCGTCATCGTCGCAGCCATCGGCGTCGGGCTCAGCGGACTCATTGCACGCCCGCTGTTCTCTGTTGCAGCGACCTATCTCGTCGTCGCGGCGTTGACGATAGGGACCCTCATCGGCTTCGGTCTGGGTGGAACGGCGCTGCGCACGGAAGCGACCTCGTACAGTCGCCCATACGACGCCGCGGGAAATGTCGACTGCGATCGGTGGGACGAATACACCTACGAGACGCCGAGGTTCGATCGTGTGTGGTGGATGCTGTCCGCAAACCCGTTCGTCGTGCTCGCCGACGCGACGCCGACGGTGTTCGACGCGCACGGCTGGCCCGTGGATCTCTTCGGCCAGATCAAGTACGCCATACGCAGTGTGCAGCAGCCTCCGGTCGAGCAGCGCTGGGACGAATGCGGAGACATGATGTCGTATCCCGACGACACTGCGCGAGAAGTGATCGAAGACACCGTTCCGAGCTGGTTCGTGGGACTCGGCATCCAGGTGGTCATCGCCGGTGGTCTGTTCGCCGGGGCATGGGCACGGACGCGCACTCCCGCGCGAATGATGCCGCCGGGCACCCGCATCGCCTGAACCGCGCCCCGGTCGGTCACCGACCGTTCATCTGGGAGACATCGTCGCGACGAGAGATCGTAAGCGTGACTCGATGGTCTGAATGCAACCCGTTCATTCCTGACCTTGGAGTCATATGTCTCGCCTGCAACGCGGACTCGCGACAACGGCGGTGTGCGCGATGAGCGCCGCCATGCTGATCACCACCCCCGCTTTCGCCGGTGAAGTCTCAGACGTCGTGCTGAACGAGATCGTCTACGACGACGTCTCCGGCTTCAGCGACCGCATCGAGATCTATAACCGGGGAACCGAGACCGCCTCCATTGAAGGATGGACGATCTCCGATGACAAGCGCGATCGTTTCAGTACTCCTTTTCCCGCGGGCACCACTCTTGCGCCCGGTGCCTTCGCGGTGCTCGTCACAGATGTCGACTTCGGCTTCGGGCTCGGCAAGGGCGACGAGGTCGTCCTCTACGATGCGACGCAAGCCGTCGTCGACGCCTACGCCTATGAGGCGACGTCGCCGACGGCGACCTTCGCGCGCTGCCCGGACGGCACCGGAGCCTGGGCGCATGCCACACGGGCGACGCCGGCCGCAGCCAACGACTGCACTCCCGTGACGATCCCCGGTTCCGTGGTTCTGAACGAGGTCGATTCCGCACCCTCCGACTGGGTGGAGCTGCACAACGCCGGCACCGAGTCGCTCGACATCTCGGGCTACGAGCTGCGCGACAACTCGGATGACCACCGCTGGCGGTTCCCCGCGGGTACGTCGATAGCAGGTGGCGACTTCGTCGTCGTGGATGCGGACAGCGTCGGTCTGGTGTTCAACGATCAGACCCACACCTACGAAGAAGGCATCTTCGCAGCGGCGATCGGGATCGGATCGGGTGATCAGATCCGCCTCTACGACGCATCCGGAAAGAAGTTCGATGAGACGCATGCCTGGAGTGAGCACGCAGCCATCGATGGCGACGAGATCGCCGCGACCCTCGCTCGGTGCCCCGACGGCTCCGGCGAATTCGCGCTCGCGTATGCCACCGCCGGGGCCGTGAACGACTGCGTTGCGCCCACGATCGCCGTCAACGAGATCGACTCGAACGGCGCGCCGGACTGGGCAGAGATCGTCAACACCGGCACCGAGCCGATCGATATCTCGGGGTGGACGCTGATGGACGATGACCCGGTCGGTCACGTTGCCGGCGTGACCCCAATCGTCGAAGGAACGATTCTCGACCCCGGCGGGTACTTCGTGTTCGACGGCTCGGCGCACTTCACCTTCGGTCTGGGCAACGGCGATACCGTCACCATCCGTGACGCGTTCGGTGTCACTGTCGCCGAGCACACCTATTCAGCGCACGCCGACGGGTTCTGGGCGCGCTGCGAGGACGGCACCGGCGAGTTCATCGACATCGCGGTCGCCACACCCGGCGTCCGCAACGCCTGCGGCAACCCTGTGCGCATCAATGAGGTCGAATCCGACGGTGAGCCGGACTGGGTCGAACTCGTCAATCCGACCGGCGACGTCCTCGACGTCTCGGGGATCGTGGTGAAGGATGACGACGACGCGCATGAGCACGTCATCGGCGACGGCACCAGCATCCCCGCGAACGACTATCTCGTCATCGACGATCTCGGATTCGGGCTCGGCAAGGACGACGCCGTACGCGTCTTCGACGGCGACAACCTCGTCGACTCCACGACATGGGGTAACAGCCATGCAGCCAGCACATGGGGGCGATGCGCCGACACGACCGGTGCATTCGCAGTGACATCGGAGCCGACACCAGGTGCGACCAATGTCTGTCCGGGTGAGATCGCCGTCTCACCGTGGCCCGGCTCACCCGACGCGCATGTGGTCGACAGCGTACCCATGTTCCTAGAGGACAGCTCGGGTCTCGACATCCAGACCACCGCCGACGGCGCATTCCTCTGGGCAGTCGACAACGGCGAGGGACGCATCTGGAAGCTGGCGGCGTCGGCCGACGGCTCGGTGGCGTTCGTGGACGGCTGGGCTGACGGCAAACGGGTGCGTTTCCAGAAGGATGCGCAAGCACCCGGCGCGGCCGGCCCCGACACCGAGGGAATCACCGTCGACGACAACGGGCTGGTGTACGTGGCATCCGAGCGCGACAACAGCGCGAAGGGCGTCAACCAGAACACCATCCTGCAGGTGGATCCTGAGGCATCAGAGGGCGACCTCATCGCCCTCACCGAATGGGACCTGACCTCGCTGCTCCCGGCCGTCGGGGCGAACCTCGGTATCGAAGCCGTCGAATGGGTGCCGGATTCGACACTCGGCGGAAAGCTCTTCGACGACAACGCACAGGCTGCATACGACCCAGCGTCATACGCAGGTACGGGCAACGGACTGTTCTTCGTCGCTGTGGAAGACGGCGGCGGTGTCTACGCCTTCGCTCTCTCCGCTGACGGCTCGGCCGAGCTCGTCTCGACGATCGATTCCGGGCTCGCCGGTGCGATGGCGCTGGATCACGACTCCGTCCTCGGCGTTCTATGGGCGGTGTGCGACGACGGTTGCGGCGGGAAGTCGGCTCAGATCACCCTGAACGGCACCGATGCGCCCGACATCGCGCACTTCGAGCGGGCCCCGGGTCTGCCCGACGTCAACAACGAGGGATTCGCCACGGCGCCGGCTTCGCTGTCGATCGACGGGCAGCGTCCGCTCTGGTGGTTCGCGGACGGATACGCCTCCGAAGCTCTGCGCACCGGAACATTGCCCGCAGGCGGAGAAGTCCCTGATGGTGGCGGTGGGCCCGGCGACGGACCAGGCGGCGGCGGAAACGAGCCAGTCCCGGGCGTCACACCGTTGCCGGGCTCATCGCTCGACGAGGACAACCGAGGCGGTGCGATCGCCACACCGTCCACGGTTGCTCCTGGCGGGCAGGTGACGCTCATTCTCGGTGCACAGCATGCACGGGCGGACGTCGAGGTCTGGCTGTATTCCGCTCCGGACTTCCTCGAGCGCGGCACGTTGGGTGCCGACGGAGCGATCACGGTCACGATCCCGTCGGATGCCACGGCCGGTGTGCACCGCCTTGCGGTGTATTCGGCGGACGGTGTGCTGCTGGGGTGGGCGAGCATCCGGGTCACCGGCGAAGGAGCGCTCGCGGCGACAGGCTCGGAGATCCCAGCCGCAGGCATCGTGTGGGCGCTGGGGCTTCTGCTGGCCGGTGCGCTTGTCGCGACGCTGCGCCGTCGTCGGCAGGCCGCCTAACGCAGGCCTTTGAGTCGGAGGGGGCTACGCGTCGAATGGGCCCCTACGTGAGGAGACGATGTCCTTGCCGAGCGGCATGAGCGAGATGGGCACCATCTTGAAATCTGCGATGCCCATGGGGATGCCGATGATCGTGAGGCACAGGGCGATGCCGGAGACGATGTGGGCGATCGCCAGCCACCACCCGGCGAGGACGACCCAGATCACATTGCCCAGAAACGCGCCGACACCGGTTCGCGACTTCTCGACGATCTGACGGCCGAAGGGCCAGATCGCATAGCCTGCGATGCGGAAAGAGGCGATGGCCCAGGGAATCGTGATGATGGGGATGCACAGCAGGATGCCGGCGATGACGTAGCCGAGGAAGAGTGCCCAGCCGGCGAAGATCACCCAGATGATGTTGAGGACCGCGCGCATGGTCTTCCCTTCTGTCAGCGCCGCCCGCGACGCACGCGTCGGCCGGAGATGCTCTCTATACGCACGCGCAGAGGCAGTGGGCGCTCGCCGCCCGCCCATGGCGAGATACGTTCCGCCGCCGCCGGGAGTTCGCCATCCAGCGGCGACAGGCTGCCGTGTATCAGAACGCTCCACGCCATACCGGAGAGGTCGTCGTGATAGTCGATCTCGAACGCGACCGGCGAATCGTCGTCGCTCACGCGTTTCAGGATGCCGTCGGATGAGGTGCGCAGGACGAGATCATCGCCGATGACGACGTAGTTGACGGGCAGGATGTGCACGCGTTGCTCCGCGACGAAGCCGATCCTTCCCACCGTCGTCGTGGTCAACAGTTCGCGGCATTCCTGCTCCTGCAGTTCGCTGATCATGTCTTCCTCCTCCGTGGATCGTAGTCCGGCGTCTGTGGCCCAGCCTAGACTCGTAAGGTCATGACCGAAGCCCCTCTCATCGTCCCATCCACTGCCGGCCCTCACTCATCGGGGGCGCCAGACCGTGAAGAGCTTCTGGCGGGTCTGAACCCCCAGCAGCTCGAGGCGGTGACCCATCGCGGACCAGCGCTGCTCATCGTCGCGGGTGCCGGATCAGGCAAGACGAGCGTGCTCACCCGCCGTATCGCCTCGCTCCTGCAGAATCGCGAAGCCTGGCCGAGTCAGATCCTCGCCATCACCTTCACCAACAAGGCTGCTGGCGAGATGCGCGAGCGCGTCGGAGCACTTGTGGGCGAGGCATCTCGTGGCATGTGGATCTCGACGTTCCACTCGGCGTGCGTACGAATTCTGCGCCGGGAGGCCGAGCAGTTCGGGTTCACCAAATCGTTCACGATCTACGACTCAGGCGACTCCAGGGCGCTTCTGAAGCGACTGGTGAAAGAGCATGAGGCAGACGCCTACGGTTTGACGGCGGCATCGGTGCAATCGCGCATCTCCAAGCTGAAGAATGAGCTGCAGGACTCCGACTCTTACTCGCGCGATGCGAACATGAGCGACCCTGCCGAGCGCAAGTTCGTCGAGATCTTCTCCGACTACCAGCGCAATCTGCGCAAGGCGAATGCGTTCGACTTCGACGACCTCATCGGTCAGACCGTGTATCTGTTCCGTGCTTTCCCGAAGGTCGCCGACACCTACCGGCGCCGGTTCCGTCACATCCTCGTCGAC
>JBEBSN010000039.1:0-24334 GCA_040394295.1 Microbacterium sp. | reverse complement strand
CTCGCTGTCGCCCACGACGAGCAAGCGCTACATGCACCACTACAACTTCCCGCCTTACTCGACCGGTGAGACCGGCCGTGTCGGTTCGCCCAAGCGTCGCGAGATCGGGCACGGCTTCCTTGCCGAGCGCGCACTCGCGCCTGTGCTGCCGAGTCGCGAGGAGTTCCCCTACGCGATCCGTCAGGTGTCCGAGGCTCTCGGCTCCAACGGCTCGACGTCGATGGGATCAGTCTGCGCCTCGACACTGTCGCTGCTGAATGCGGGTGTGCCCCTTCGCGCCCCCGTCGCCGGCATCGCGATGGGCCTTGTCTCTGACCAGGTCGATGGTGAGACCCGCTACGCGGCCCTCACCGACATCCTGGGTGCGGAAGACGCACTCGGCGATATGGACTTCAAGGTCGCAGGTACCAGCGAGTTCATCACGGCGATCCAGCTCGACACGAAGCTCGACGGACTCCCGTCCGATGTGCTCACGGGCGCCCTGACGCAGGCCCGCGATGCGCGTCTGACCATTCTCGGTGTTCTGAACGCCGCGATCGACACGCCTGACGAGATGGCGCCGACCGCGCCGCGCGTCATAAGCGTGAACATCCCGGTCGACAAGATCGGCGAGCTGATCGGCCCCAAGGGCAAGACGATCAACTCGATCCAGGATGAGACCGGGGCGCAGATCTCGATCGAAGAAGATGGCACCGTGTACATCGGCGCCACCGATGGTCCCTCCGCAGAGGCGGCTCGCGCGCAGGTCAACGCGATCGCCAACCCGACCAACCCCGAGGTCGGCGAGCAGTTCCTGGGAACGGTCGTCAAGATCGCCACCTTCGGCGCGTTCGTGTCGTTGCTTCCGGGCAAGGACGGCCTGCTGCATGTCACCGAGGTGCGCAAGCTCGCCGGTGGCAAGCGTGTCGAGAACGTCGATGACGTCCTCTCGGTCGGCCAGAAGATCCTCGTGAAGATCACGAAGATCGATGACCGCGGAAAGCTCTCGCTCGAGCCTGTTCTCGAGGATGCTCCCGCTGCAGACGCCGCGCCGGAGGCCGAGTCCACCGAAGCGTAAGTTGCGCGTAGAGGGCCCGGATTCCGCTGTTGACAGCGGGGTCCGGGCCTTTTCGTATCTGATGTGATCGAAACGTTACGAAAAGGTTGGCGGTACCCTCCCGCAATGGTCAGCGGCATGCAGGTTCTCACTTACCCTCGAAGTACGCACCGGGGGGTGCGTGCATATCGAACCGGTGATCTCTCCGGGGGATGCGCGGAGGTGGAGAAGGATGCGATTGTTCAGCGTAGGGGCAGCTGATCAGCAACCGAGCGCCCAAGACACCTCGCTCGTGCACCCATCCGCGCCGATTCCCGTGGTCGGGCCAGGCGTAGGCGAGGGGATCCGCGTCACGCTCGGCGAGACGGGGCTTGAGACCTTTCCGCTCATGCTCGGTGCGGCCGAGTTCGGCTGGAACGTCGATTTGGAGACCAGCCACGCGATCCTGGACCGGTACTTCGAGATCGGCGGCAACGCGATCCACACCGCAGACGGTTACTCCGGCGGACGCAGCGAGCACATCATCGGGCAGTGGCTGAGTTCGCGCAACTGCCGGGACCGCACCCTTCTGACAGTGCGAGTCGGCGCTCATGCCGACAACCCCGGGCTCGATCCGGTGAACCTGATCCGTGCCGTCGAAGGCTCGCTCACCCGTCTCGGCGTCGAGCGGATCGATGTCGTGCATCTGGATGCCACGCTCGATGCTGTCACGAGCCTCGAAGACATCCTGGCCACGGTCGAATGGTTGCGGGGCGCCGGCAAGATCGGTGCGGTCGGAGCGTTCCGCTTCACTCCGGAGCGGCTGGTCGAAGCACGGATCCTCTCTTCCGCGGGATACCCGCGCATCGAGGTGCTCGATGAGCCCTACAATCTCATCCGTCGCCGCGAGTTCGAAGGCGACCTTCGTCTTGTCGCGGGTGCGCAGAACCTCGCTGTGACGCCCTCGCATGCGCTTGAGCATGGTTTTCTCTCCGGTCGGCACCGCAGCAAGGCGAGAGTTTCTCAGGGCGTGCGGGGCGATCAGCTGCGTGGGCATCTGAACCGCCGCGGCATCCGAATTCTGCGTGCGCTCGATCAGGTCGCAACTGAGGTTCAGGCTCCAGTGGCGGCCGTGTCCATCGCCTGGTTGCTCGCGCAGCGCACGATCGCCGCGCCGATCGTCAATGCGTTCGCGACCCAGCACGTGGACGAGCTCACCCAGGGGGCCGGCATCAGCCTGTCGCGCACGCAGGTCGCTGAACTCACCCGCGCCGGCAACTGATCAGGCATCCTGTGCTCGGAAACCTCGCTGTCATAAGTGTGACCTAAGCTGGAACGACGCCTGGGCGAAAGCCGACGACGACGAAGCGAGTAGGTTTGTGACGCATTACATCTATCTGGTCAGACACGGCGAACAACAGGACGCAGAACACGGACTCGACGACGGGCCTCTCTCTCCACGAGGTGTGCGCCAGGCAGAAGCGATCGCTGACCGCCTTTCTGGGCTGCCGCTGGACGCAGTGTGGCACTCGCCACTGATTCGGGCCACAGAGACGGCTCGCACGATTGCAGAGCGGCTTCCGGCGGTGAGTCCTGTTCCCTCAGCGCTTCTGTTCGACTGTGTGCCCACGGGTATGACCGATGAGACGCCAGCAGCCTATGAGCCCTTCTTCGGCGCGCTCACCGAGGCCGAGGTCGATGCGGGTCGCGCACAGATGGCTGATGCGATGAATGAGTTCCTCGTGCGCAAACAGGGCGAAGTGCACGATGTTCTCATCACGCACAACTTCGTGATCTCCTGGTTCGTGCGTGAGGTCCTCGGTGCTCCCGACTGGCGCTGGATGACGCTGAACCAGGCGAACTGCGGCCTGACCGTGATCGCGCAGAAGCCAGGGCGACCGTGGACACTGCTCACGCACAACGACCTGGCGCACCTGCCCGTCGAGCTGCGCACGGGGCTCCCCGAGCAGATGCCGGTCTGAGCGAGTTTCGCTGAGCGCCTCTGAGCTCAGTGTGTGCTCGCACGCCCCGCCGCGCGCCGCGCCGCGGGGAACGGACGCGTTGCTCCATGCGCTCAATAGACTGAAGACATGACCAAACACGTGGCTCTCGTCGGCGGAACCGGCAAGCTCGGTGCGATCATCCACACGGTGATCGACGAGCTGAACGGGGTCGAGGTCGCGCGCGTGCTGACCTCATCAAGCAATCTGAGCGAGCTCGACGGCGCTGACCTCGTGATCGATGCCACCACCCCACAAGTGAGTATCGACGTCGTGCGTGCTGCCGTCGATCGCGGGATCAACGTACTCGTGGGAACGTCCGGGTGGTCGGCCGAGCGCATCGCACTCGTGCGTCCGCTGGTTGAAGCGGCCGGCACTGGTGCGGTCTTCATACCTAATTTTTCGCTCGGGTCTGTTCTGGGCTCAGCGTTCGCCGCCGCAGCGGCGCCCTTCTTCTCGTCTGCTGAGATCGTCGAAGCGCACCGCGACACCAAGGTCGATTCTCCGAGCGGCACAGCAGTGCGCACAGCTGAGCTCATCGCAGCGGCGCGCGCAGAGCAGGGCCCCGTCAACGCCCCGCATGCCGATCAGCGCGCGCGAGGGCAGCAGGTCGCAGGCGTGCCGATCCACTCGCTGCGCCGTCCCGGTGTCATCGCTCGGCAGGATGTGATCCTCTCCGGCGCGGGAGAATCGCTCACCTTCACACACGACACCGTCGATTCCACGCAGGCGTATGCCCCCGGCATCCGTCTCGCCGTGCCGTTCGCGCTCGATGTGACCGGTGTGGTCGTGGGGCTCGAGAACATGGTCGACCTCGGTATTCAGGCACGCTCGTGATGACTCGGATCGGGGTCGCGCTCATCGGAGCCGCCCTGGTGCTCTACCTCGTGCTCATGGGGCAGAAGGCGGTGCTGTTCATCGCAAGCGGCGAGCCTGTCGGCATCGCGATGGGGATCGCGCTTCTCGTGTTGCCCCTCATCGGCGTCTGGGCGCTCGTGCGTGAGATTCAGTTCGGCGTACAGGCCGAGAGACTCGGCGCGCTCCTTGATTCCGAAGGTGGAATGCCAGAAGCCGAGACGGAGCTGACTCCGAGCGGTCGGATCGCCAAAGCAGATGCCGAGCCGCTGGTGCAGCGCTATGCACTCGCGGCAGAAGCTGCAGAGGACGATTGGCGTGCGCGCTACCGGTTGGGAGTGGTGCAGGATGCTGCGGGGCGGCGTAAGGATGCTCGCGCCAGCATCCGCGCTGCAATCATGCTGTCCAAGCGGAAGGCATAGACGGCGCCTTCCGCTTGGGAGGACTCGAGAAGACTGCTCAGGCGAGCGTCGCTTCGAGAGTGATCTCGATTCCTGCGAGTGCCTGGGACACGGGGCATCCGGTCTTCGCGCCTTCGGCGAGCTCTTGGAACTGCTCCTGCGTCAGTCCAGGGACGACGGCATTCACATTCAGATGGCTGCCGCTGATGCCGACGCCGGGCTTGAAGGTGACGGACGCCGTGGTGTTCACCCGCTCGGGCGGAGTGCCGTTCTCGGCCAACGCATGCGAAAGAGCCATGCTGAAGCACGAGGAGTGCGCGGCGGCGATGAGTTCTTCCGGGGTGGTCGTCGTGGCGGAGCCTTCGCTGCGGGCTTTCCAGTTGATGGGGAAGGTGCCCAGATTCGACGAAGAGAAGGCGACATCGCCCGACCCCTCCATCAGAGAACCATTCCAGGTGGTGGTGGCTTCACTGGTGACGGGCATTTTTCCTCCAGAGGTCGCGGCAGGGTGTCCGGTCAGCCTATCCGCGAAGCTGGCCTCGGGGAACAGTGCCGCTCATGAAGCCGGGGCCGTGCGGCCTGTGATGCCGACGCGCTGAAGAAGCAGATAGATCTGGCAGCCGAGGCAGAACGCAAATGCGGCATTCAGGAAAGCGGCGATGAAGGCGGCACCGGCTGCGATCGGCAGCGCCCACGGTACGCCGATCACGTGAAGTAAGAGGCCGACCGCGACGACAGTGAAGCCGACTCCCTGCGCGAATCGTGGAGGACGCGGGTCTTCGAGTGCGCTCGGCGGAGTGAGCCGCGGCCGTACGAAACGTCGGAAGACCACGCCCCACGGCGCAGTGGCGGGGGAGAGTACGCCCCACGCAAACAGCACGGCGATGATCACGAGTAGGAGGAAACCTGGATCGAGTGCGCGTTGCGCCAAGCCTGCGGACTGTACGGCCCAGTCACTGCCTGCGATGAACGCGAAATCTGAAGCGAGCGGGAAGAGCGTCAACCAACGCCCCGGGATCTGAGCCGTGGAGATCCCGGTCAGAGCGAGGACAGTAGCGGCGAGCAGAAGAAGTGCGGTGATGCCGGCGGCGAAGCGCGGACCCCGGGGATCGATACCGGACGGCTGGTTCATCTGTGCTCCTGGGGGGTGCGGGTGAGAAGTATGGAGGCAAGGGCCTCGTTGATCGTGTGTCGGTCTGGAACCCCTCCCCAGCGGAAGACGACGTTCCCGGACGCGTCGACGAGGAAGGTGGTGGGCGTCTGGAGCACGTGATATCGCGTCGCGAGATCATTGCGGTCGGTCAGATCGATCTCCACGCTGGCGACTCCGGCGTGCTCATCGGCGATCTCGGCCAGTAGTCGCCGCATTTGCGGGCAACGCGTGCACAGGGCGGTGCTGAACTGCACGAGCGTGGCATCCGTCGCCAGCGACGATCCGTCGAGATCGGTGACATCGAGCTGGAGATGTCCGCCTCCGCGGCGTCGGCCGTCCAGTTTTCGCAGAACGAGACCTGTCCCGAATGCGAGCGCCAACAGCGCACCGGCGATCAGGAGGGCGGTGGACAGCGGCATCCCCTCAGAATATGGCGCCGAGCCACCGCTCGGCCGGATATGTCCGAGGATGACAAGCGTCAGTATCGGCCGCGCATCACGATCGACGGGTATCCTGGCAGACATGAGCGCAGCTGTCCCCACGCCGTACGAAGATCTGCTCCGTGATGTTCTGGAGACAGGCGCGCGCAAGGACGATCGCACCGGTACCGGCACGACGAGTGTGTTCGGAAGGCAGATCCGCTTCGACCTGTCGAAAGGGTTCCCGCTGATCACCACGAAGCGCGTGCACTTCAAATCCATCGCGTACGAGTTGTTGTGGTTTCTGCGAGGGGATTCCAACGTCACGTGGCTGCAGGAGAACGGCGTGACGATCTGGGACGAATGGGCCGATGCATCGGGCGACCTCGGACCTGTCTACGGTGTGCAGTGGCGTTCATGGCCGACACCGGATGGCGGTCACATCGACCAGCTGTCGCAGGTCATCGAGCAGATACGCCAGACACCCGACTCGCGGCGTCTGATCGTCTCCGCCTGGAACCCGGCAGACATTCCTGATATGGCGTTGGCGCCGTGTCATGCGCTGTTCCAGTTCTACGTCGCCGACGGGCGGCTGTCGTGCCAGCTCTATCAGCGCAGCGCCGACATGTTCCTCGGCGTACCCTTCAACATCGCCAGCTACGCGCTGCTGACGATGATGATCGCCCAGCAGGTGGGCCTCGAGCCCGGCGATTTCATCTGGACCGGTGGCGACTGCCATATTTATGACAATCACCTCGAGCAGGTGCGCGAACAGCTGGGACGCGAGCCCTTCGCGTATCCGACGCTGCGTTTCTCGCGCACACCGGAATCGGTGTTCGACTACGAGTTCTCGGACTTCGTCATCGAGGACTATCAGCACCACCCTCCCATCCGTGCGGCGGTGGCGGTATGACCTGGGTCGGACTCATCTGGGCAGAGGCCGTAGGCGGTGTCATCGGCGCCGAGGGCGGTATGCCCTGGCATGTGCCTGAGGATCTCGCGCATTTCAAGGAGATCACTCTCACCGCCCCCGTCGTGATGGGGCGCAAGACCTGGGACTCACTGCCCGAGCGATTTCGGCCGCTGCCCGGCCGCGACAACATCGTCATCACCCGTCAACAGGACTGGCAGGTTGACGGAGTGCGTCGCGCGGCGAATGTATCGGAGGCCGTGCGTGGTCTCGAGCGCGTGTGGATCATCGGCGGAGCGGACATCTTCAGCCAGGTGATCGGCGACGCAGACCGCCTTGAAGTCACCGAGCTCGACGTCGAAGTCGATGGCGACGCATTCGCTCCCGCGAAGACTGGGTGGCGACTTGTGAATGAGGGGGAGTGGCAGACGTCTCGAACAGGTGTTCGCTACCGCTTTCTCGGTTACGAGCGCTGATGCCGACCGCACTGATCACCGGAGCAAGCTCGGGCCTGGGCGCGGAGTTCGCGCATCAGTTGGCAGCACGCCGCGCCGACCTCGTTCTCGTCGCCCGTTCTGCCGAGGCTCTCGACACTCTGGCCGGTGAGCTGCGCGAGGCCCACGGTGTCGCGGTGGAGGTGATGGTGGCTGACCTCCTCGATGAGACCGATGTGAACAACGTCGCCGCGCGCCTCTCCGACGCTGACGACCCCGTGGACCTGCTCATCAACAATGCCGGGTTCGGTCTGCCGCTGCGTTTCGCTGACAACGACATCGATGACGAGGTGCGGCATCTGCGGATCCACGTCGAAGCGCCCATGCGACTCATGCACGCAGCTCTCGGCGGCATGCGCGGTCGCGGCGGTCGGATCATCAACGTGGCATCCGTCGCAGCTTTCATACCCCGATCGACTTACGCCGCGTGCAAGAACTGGCTCGTCGGCTTCAGTGAGTGGGCCAGCGCGGAGTACTCCCGTGACGGCGTCACTGTCACGGCGCTGTGCCCCGGCTTCACCCATACGAACTTCCACGAGCGCATGGGACTCGCACCAGGCGAGGAGGGCATCGCGTCATGGATGTGGCTCGACGCACGCACTGTCGTGCGCGAGGGTCTCCGTGACGCCGCGCGAGGAAAAGCACTTTCGGTGCCGTCCTGGCGCTACAAGCTGATCGTGGTGGCGACACGCATTCTGCCGTCGTCATTGTTGTCGCGGGCGGGCAGCCGCGGACGCATGTGACAGGGCCCCGAGTGTGCTGCGTCGCGATCACAGCGTCAACACCGATACCCTGGGAACATGACGCACTCGGGTAACCCATTCGGACAGGTTCTCGTCGCGCTCGTCACTCCGATGACGGCCGACGGTGAAGTCGATTGGCCCGCAGTCGAGAAGCACATGGACGACGTGATCACCGCAGGCGCGGATGGCCTTGTCGTCACGGGCACGACCGGCGAGACCTCGACTCTGACCGATCCCGAGAAGCTCAAGCTCGTCGAGGTCGGCAAGTCCGTCGCGTCCGGCCGGGCCAAGATCATCACCGGTGGTGGCTCGAACGAGACCGCGCATGCCATCGAACTCTACAAAGCCAGCGAGAAGGCAGGCGCTGACGGCATCATGATCGTCACGCCCTACTACAACAAGCCGACGCAGGCGGGCATCCTGACCCACTTCCGGTTGGTCGCCGACTCCACTGACCTTCCCGTCATCCTCTACGACATCCCCGGTCGTACCGGGGTTCCGATCAAGTACGAGACGCTCCTGCGTCTGGCCAACCATCCCAACATCCTTGCGGTGAAAGACGCGAAGGGTGACTTCTCCGAGGTCAGTCGGGTTCTCAATCAGACCGATCTGATGTACTTCTCCGGAGACGACGCGAATGCCTTGCCGCATCTCGCCATCGGTGCGACCGGCCTGATCGGCGTGACCGGAAACATCACAGCCACTCCGTACCGCACGATCGTCGACGCGGTGAACCGCGGAGACCTGACCGCGGCCACGGCAGCGCACAAGGGCGTAGAACCGCTGGTGCGTGCTGTGATGACCCATGTGCCAGGCACAGTCGCAGCGAAGTACATCCTGCATGGCCTGGGGCGTATCTCCAGTCCCCGCGTCCGGCTTCCTTTGGTGGGCCCGGAAGAGTGGGAGGCCGCCATCATCGAGGACGAACTCGCGCTCGTGCGCGAGGTCCCCGGTGCCGATTTCTCGAACTTCCGTCCCGACCGCAATGCGGCCGCAGGCGGCGCCCTGCCAAAGGTGCACGGCACGACCCGCTAAGGCGACGGGCGCGTCGCGCGCCCATACGAACGACCGGGCACGGTGTGTGTCCGACTGAGGAGACATGAATGTCCAGTCCCATTGCCGCTCCTGAACCCCTCGCAGAAGGAACGCTCCGCGTCATCCCTCTGGGGGGTCTCGGCGAGATCGGGCGCAACATGACGACCTTCGAGTACGACGGCAAGATCCTGATTGTCGACTGCGGAGTGCTCTTCCCCGAAGAGCATCAGCCAGGGGTAGACCTGATTCTTCCCGATTTCGAGCCCATCAAGGATCGCCTCGACGACATTGTCGGAGTGGTGCTGACCCACGGACATGAAGACCACATCGGTGCGGTGCCTTATCTTCTTCGGCTGAAGAACGACATTCCGCTGATCGGCTCGGGCCTCACGCTCGCGCTCGTCGAGGCGAAACTGAAGGAGCATCGTATTCGCCCCTTCACTCTTACGGTGAAGGAGAACCAGCAGGAGAAGGTCGGTCCTTTCGACCTGGAGTTCGTGGCGGTGAACCACTCGATTCCGGATGCTCTGGCTGTCGCCATCCGCACGCCTGCGGGCATGGCCCTGGCAACAGGCGACTTCAAGATGGACCAGTTGCCGCTCGATGGTCGTATCACCGACCTGCGCGCGTTCGCCCGGCTGGGCGAGGAAGGCATCGATCTGTTCCTCGTCGATTCGACGAACGCCGACGTGCCCGGATTCACTCCGACAGAGCGTTCCATCGGCCCGGTGCTTGACCAGGTGATCGCCAAGGCACCGCGCCGCGTCATCGTCGCGAGCTTCTCCAGCCACGTGCACCGCGTGCAGCAGGTGCTCGATGCGGCGTTCGCGAACGGGCGACGCGTCGCGCTGCTCGGACGAAGCATGGTGCGAAACATGGGCATCGCCGCAGACCTCGGCTACCTCAAGGTTCCCGAGAACGTGCTGATCGACTACAAGAAGGCTCGCGATCTCCCCGACGAGAAGATCGTGTACATGTCGACCGGTTCACAGGGCGAGCCGATGGCGGTGCTCAGCCGAATGGCGAACCTCGACCATGCGATCGAGGTCGGCGAGGGCGACACCGTGATCCTCGCGTCGAGCCTGATCCCGGGTAATGAGAACGCCGTGTATCGCGTGATCGACGGGCTGACGAAGCTCGGCGCCAACGTGGTCCACAAGGCCAACGCGAAGGTGCACGTCTCCGGACATGCGGCTGCGGGCGAGCTGATCTACTGCTACAACATCCTGCAGCCGAAGAACGTCCTTCCCGTGCACGGCGAGTACCGCCATCTCGTAGCCAACGCGAAACTCGCCCAGCAGACGGGAATTCCCGAGGAGAACACGATCCTCGCATCCAACGGCACGGTCATCGATCTCAAAGATGGTCAGACTCGAATCGCCGGTCAGCTCGACATCGGATTCGTCTACGTCGACGGATCGACGGTCGGGGAGGTCACCGACGCCGATCTCAAGGATCGTCGAGTCCTGGGCGAGGAGGGTTTCGTCTCGATCATCATCGTCGTGGACGCGGCGACAGGGCGCATCATCACCGGACCGGAGATCCACGCACGAGGCATCGCCGAAGACGACTCCGTCTTCGATGACGTGGTGCCGAAGATCGTGGCCGCACTCAAGGAGGCATCGGGCAACGGTGTGCGCGACACGCATGCACTCTCGCAGGTCGTGCGCCGCACGATCGGGCGCTGGGTGAACCAGAAACTGCGTCGACGTCCGATGATCGTTCCGCTCGTCATCGAGGCCTGATCCTCGCTGACCGAGAACGTCTCGGATCGGCCGGAAAGCCGCGTCATTACGCGGCGATGTCGTAGCCGCGCCGTAGTCTTCTTTCATGGCCAGGAGCACCACGAAGACCTCGCGCGCGTCGGAGAAGACTCCGGCCCGCGCCAAGGCGCAGACGGCCCCCACGAAGAAGCTGCCGTCGACGCCCAAGAAGTACATCGACGACCTCGACAAGCCTCCGGTCGCTGTTCGCGCCTGGGGCGGTCTGGCGCACGGTGTCGGCGGACTTTTCCGCGCCTTCGGTCCTGAATCTCTTGAGAAGGACCAGCGCCGCGACGGGTTCCCGTTGTTCCTCGTGCTGCTGGCGTGCCTCGGTGCGGTGAATGAGTGGTTCTTCATCGGCAACGAGATCGCGCAGAACATCAGCGCGTACTCGGTGGGTCTGCTCATCGGCCGCACCGCGTTCCTGATGCCGGTGTTGCTGCTGATCCTTGCCGGGTGGCTGTTCCGGCATCCGTCATCGGTCCACGACAATGGCCGCATCGGCATCGGCTTCGGGCTGTTCGTCGTGTCGATCGCCGGAATCTGCCATGTCGCAGGCGGGCAACCTGAGCCGAAGGATGGGATGCCGGCGCTCAGTGCTGCTGGCGGACTCTTTGGATGGATGCTGGGCGAGCCGCTCGCATACCTCACCGACGTCGTCGCTTACATCGTGCTGGGACTCCTCGCGGCCCTGAGCATTCTGATCATCACGAAGACACCGCCCAATCGCATCGGGGCGCGACTGGGCGACCTGTACGCGTGGATGTTCGGTGCGGAGCGTCCGGAGCCGAAGGTCGCAGAAGTCGCGCCAGAAGAGGACGCCGCCGACGACGATTCTCTGCCGTGGTGGCGTCGAAACAAGACCGGTCGCGAGGAGGATCCCGATGAAGGGATCGGCTCGCAGGATCTCACAGAACTCCTTCCGCCGACTTCGCACATGCCCGCGGAGAACACGGCGTACGACCAGGCCGTCATGCTCGCCGATGCCTCTGACGACGCCACCGAGGTTCTCACTGACGTGCAGAGCGTGACAGGCCGCCTGGGTGAGCAGGGGAGCACTGCGCTGCTCGATGACTCCGGCGACACAGGCGAACAGCCCGAGCTTCCAGGGCTGTCCGGATTCGGCACCGCCGGGCCTGGCGATCGCGGAATTCACGCCCCCAGCACGCCGTACGTGTTGCCCTCGCCCGGTGTGCTCAGCGAAGGTCCGGCTCCTGTCTTGCGATCGGACGCCACCGATCGCGTGATCGAGCAGCTCACGAGCGTGCTCACGCAGTTCAAGATCGATGCCAAGGTCACCGGCTTCTCGCGAGGACCGACGGTCACACAGTACGAAGTCGAGGTGGGGCACGGCGTCAAGGTCGAGAAGATCACGCAGCTCAGCAACAACTTCGCATACGCGGTGGCATCCAACGACGTTCGTATTCTCTCCCCGATACCGGGAAAGAGCGCGATCGGCATCGAGATTCCCAACGTCGATAAGGAGATGGTCGCGCTCGGCGACGTTCTGCGCTCCCCGGTGGCGACCAACAGTACGCACCCGATGACGATCGGCGTCGGCAAGGACGTCGGCGGAAAGATCGTCGTCGCAAATCTCGCCAAGATGCCGCACCTGCTGGTCGCCGGCTCCACCGGCTCCGGTAAGTCCAGCTTCGTCAACTCGATGATCACGAGCCTGCTCATGCGCGCTCGTCCGTCTGACGTGCGAATGGTGCTGATCGACCCGAAGCGAGTAGAGCTCACCAGCTACGCGGGCGTGCCGCACCTGATCACCCCCATCATCACCAACCCGAAGAAAGCAGCCGAAGCGCTGCAATGGGTCGTGAAAGAGATGGACATGCGATACGACGACCTCGCATCGTTCGGATTCCGTCACATCGATGACTTCAACAAGGCCGTGCGCGCCGACGAGATCAAACTCCCCGTGGGCAGCGAGCGCGTTCTCAAGCCGTATCCGTATCTCCTCGTCGTGGTCGACGAGCTCGCAGACCTCATGATGGTGGCGCCGCGCGATGTGGAAGACTCGATCGTTCGCATCACGCAACTCGCCCGAGCATCGGGTATTCACCTTGTGCTCGCCACCCAGCGGCCGAGCGTGGACGTTGTCACCGGCCTCATCAAAGCCAACGTGCCCTCGCGCCTCGCGTTCGCGGTGACGAGCGTCACTGACAGCCGAGTGATCCTCGACAGTCCTGGTGCAGACAAGCTCATCGGGCAGGGCGACGCGCTCTTCTCGCCGATGGGATCATCCAAGCCGTTCCGCCTACAGGGCGCGTGGGTGGAAGAGAGCGAGATCGACGCTGTCGTCAAGCACGTGACAGCGCAGGCTCGCCCTGAGTACCGCGCCGATGTGCAAGAAGCGCTCGATCCGGCGAAGAAGAAAGAGGTCGACGAAGACATCGGAGATGACCTCGAGGTGCTGCTGGCTGCTGCCGAGCTCGTGGTGTCATCTCAGTTCGGGTCGACCTCGATGCTGCAGCGCAAGCTGCGCGTCGGCTTCGCGAAGGCCGGGCGCCTGATGGATCTTTTGGAATCTCGCGAGATCGTCGGCCCGTCGGAGGGATCCAAGGCTCGCGACGTGCTGGTCACCGCTCAGCAGCTTCCCGATGTGATGGCCAAGCTCCGTGGTGAAGATCCGCCGAGCGCTGCGGCTGAGCCCTCGGAGACCTCGGACCCCATCGAGGCTCAGTTCCAGGGACTTCCCGTGGTTGACGAAAGTGACGGCGATGAAGATGCCTGGGGCCTGACGGGACGCGATTGATGACCATTCCACGGCAATTGCCGAACGCGATCACGATCGTGCGTATCCCGCTCGCCGTCGTGTTCTTCGTCCTGCTCCTGTTGGGCGGAACCGCCGGATCCGACGACATCGTGATGCGCTGGATCGCCGGCGCGCTGTTCATCGTTGCCATCTCGACGGACTGGGTCGACGGATACCTGGCACGCAAGTACGACATCGTCAGTGACTTCGGAAAGCTCTGGGATCCGATCGCAGACAAGCTGCTCACCGGAGCGGGCTTCATCGGATTGGCGATCCTCGCCGAATGGCCATGGTGGGTCGTCATCGTCATCCTGTTGCGAGAGTGGGGCATCACCGTGCACCGCTTTGTCGTGGCGAGCACCCATATCGTCGCTGCAGCGTGGATGGGCAAGGCGAAAACCGTTCTGCAGGCAGTGGCGCTGGGCTGGTGGCTGTTGCCGTTGTACCTGTTCGTCGGGACCGACGTATGGATCGGCGCCGGGACGGTGCTCATGTACGCGACGTTGGCCCTCACCGTCGCGAGCGGTGTCGATTACGTCGTCTCGCAGATGCGGGGATCACGAGCAGGTCAGCGGTGAGTGACGCGGCAGAGCTTGTCGCGGCATTGTCAGAACGGGGTTGGACCCTCGGTATCGCAGAATCCCTCACCGGCGGTGGACTCTCCGCTGAGATCGTCGCTGTACCCGGCGCGTCGGCGGCTCTACTCGGTGCGATCGTCGCCTACGCGACGCCGCTGAAAGCATCGCTTCTTCAGGTCGATGCCGATCTGCTTGCTACCCACGGTCCTGTGCACGCGCAAGTGGCCGCGCAGATGGCCGCCGGAGTGCGCACGGCTGTCCGAGTCGGCGGTGTGCCAGCAGACGTCGGGATCGCGACGACAGGTATCGCCGGTCCTGATTCGCCCGACGGACAACCGGTGGGCACGGTGCACGTCGCAGTCGCGACGCCGTCGGGATCGCGCACCTTCACGTTCTTGTTCGAGGGTGATCGTGCTTCGATTCGTTCACAGACGGTCGATGTTGCGATCTCCAAGGTGCTGGAGTGCTTGCGGGAATAGCGCGCGACACCTCGAGGTTGTTTCAGATGTGCCGACAACCCCAGTGTTCACAACCAAAGCACAGCGTGAAACTGTAGCTTTTATCTCAGGGAGTCAGGTTAGACTGGCGATCCATTCGAAGTCGACGAAGGAAATGGAGAGGAGGTTCCGATGATTCTTGTACGACAGGAAATCGGCGATGTGCTGAGGGACTTCCGCCTGCAGAAGGGGCGTACGCTCCGGCAGGTCGCGGGCAAGGCTTCGGTCGCGCTCGGATATCTCAGCGAGGTCGAGCGCGGACAGAAGGAAGCATCCAGCGAGATCCTCGCTTCCGTTGCGGAAGCTCTCGATGTGCCCATCTCCACCATCATGCGCGAGGTCGGCGATCGTATTTCCGTACTCGAAGGCATCCAGGTCTTCCCTGATGTCGTTCCCGACGACCTCGTGGCCTCGGTCGAGTCCGAACTCTCGCTGCACTGATCTTGCCGCGCTGCATTCTCATCCATGCGACGAAGTGAGTTCCTGCGAGCGGTGACGCTCGAGTTCGGTGCACGCGCCTCGACGCTCACGAACGATCTCGTCCTCGGTTCGCTTCAGGGACGTACGGCATCAGAAGCACTCGACGCAGGCGTGGCGCCGCGCGAGATCTGGCTCGCCCTCTGCGAGGAGACTGACGTGCCGCCTGAACGCCGGTACGGCGCGGGACGGCTCGAACCGCGCGCGCGCTGACACTGCTCTTCGCCAGCGCGGCGTGTCGTCGAATATGTGTTCGAAATAAGCGTATCGTTCTGCACAAGTGGTTTCGAGGGATTGTTTTCCCCTATCAGCAGGCTGGCCGCCGCAATGTCGGAGGCTGCTTCTACGGTGAATACAGGCCGAAAAGCCATACGCCTTGTCGGAGAGTTCGCCCCATCCGGGGTGGCCGCGACAGCCTACAGGCGGCACCACTCGAGCATTAGGAGCACATCATGCCTTCACCCGCAGACCGCGAGAAGTCCCTGGAATCAGCCCTCGCCCAGATCGACAGGCAGTTCGGTAAGGGCTCAGTCATGCGGTTGGGCAGTGACGAGCGTGCTCCGGTCGAAGTCATCTCCACCGGCTCGATCGCTCTCGACGTCGCTCTCGGTGTCGGTGGCTTGCCGCGTGGTCGCATCGTCGAGATCTACGGACCCGAGTCGTCGGGTAAGACGACGCTGACACTGCACGCGATCGCGAATGCACAGCGCGCAGGCGGAATCGCTGCCTTCGTCGATGCAGAGCACGCACTCGACCCCGAGTACGCCAAGAAGCTCGGCGTCGACATCGATGCGCTGCTCGTCTCGCAGCCCGACACCGGTGAGCAGGCCCTTGAGATCGCTGACATGCTTGTCCGGTCCGGAGCCATCGACCTCATCGTCATCGACTCGGTCGCAGCCCTCGTGCCGCGCGCTGAGATCGAGGGCGAGATGGGTGATTCGCACGTTGGTCTGCAAGCGCGTCTGATGTCTCAGGCGCTCCGCAAGCTCACGGGCGGTCTGAACCAGACCAACACCACCATGATCTTCATTAACCAGCTGCGTGAGAAGATCGGTGTCTTCTTCGGCTCTCCCGAGACGACCGCCGGCGGAAAGGCGCTGAAGTTCTATGCGTCGGTGCGCCTCGACATCCGTCGTATCGAAACGATGAAGGACGGCACCGAGGCCGTCGGAAACCGCACCCGCGTCAAGGTCGTCAAGAACAAGATGGCACCGCCGTTCAAGCAGGCCGAGTTCGACATTCTGTACGGAATCGGCATCTCGCGCGAAGGCAGCCTCATCGACTTCGGTGTGGAGCACGGGCTCGTCAAGAAGTCTGGCTCCTGGTACACCTATGACGGCGATCAGCTGGGGCAGGGCAAAGAGAACGCTCGTGCGTTCTTGATCAAGAACACTGACATCGCACTTGAGATCGAGACGAAGATCAAACAGAAGCTCGGCATCGGCGGCGCCAGTGAAGAGGCGGCTCCCGCGGCCGCCGATGAGCTGGCGAAGCGCCGACCGGCCTGATGTTCGAGCACCGCTCAACTTCAGGGGTGAGCTATGAGTAGTGGGGGCGAGGATCGCCTCGCCCCCATCATTGCGCTGTTCGGCAGTGATCAGCGTTCTGATGAGCCCACGACGGCCGTGAACGAGAGCCGTCGCACGCCGTCTACAGAGCTGCGCGACGTCTCGTCGGCTGGAGCAGACGCGGAGCACGACAGCGACCCGCATCGTGTTCGCGACGTCGGCGCAGAATCGCTTGTCCGTAAACTGCGCGCCCGCTCACTGTCGATCTCTGAGGCACGCCAGATACTGAGAGGCCACGCGCTCGATGCGTTGCAGATCGATGATGTGATCGACGAGTTCTGCGATCGAGGCTACCTCGACGATGCTGTCCTCGCCGATCAGTTGGTGACGTCCGGCATCGAGCGCAAAGGGCAGGGACGCGTGGCTTTGGCTCGCGCACTCGCGCAACGAGGAATCCCGCGAGATGTGATCAATGTGGCGATGGAAGATCTGCCTGACGACGATGCAGAACGCGCCCTCGAGTTTGCTCGCACCAAAGCGCGTGCGCTCTCGCGTCTTGACTTCGACACAGCGCTGCGGCGTCTCATCGGGCAGCTCGCTCGCAGGGGCTATGGTGGCTCCGTCGCGATGAGCGCCGCCAAGACTGCTCTCAACGAGGCAGCGCTCGGGCAGCCTCGAACAGGAGTGCGCTTCGTCGACTCGGACTGACAGCGCGTAATCGCTCGTAGAATAGGTTCACCATGACTACTCCGCGCAGCGAACCGACGATCATCTCTACCTCGTCGGCGTCCGTGGACGCCGACGGCCGCCAGCGAACCTACGAGGTGCGCACGTTCGGCTGCCAGATGAACGTCCACGACTCCGAGCGACTGTCCGGCTCACTCGACAGCGCCGGCTATGTCAAAGCCGAGGCGGGGTCCGAGGCTGACGTCGTCATCATCAACACCTGCGCCGTGCGCGACAACGCTGCAGGCAAGCTCTACGGCACGCTCGGCCACCTGGCGTCTGTGAAGCGCCGTAAAGAAGGCATGCAGATTGCCGTCGGCGGGTGTCTCGCGCAGATGGACAAAGACGTCGTTCTCGACAAAGCTCCGTGGGTGGACGTCGTCTTCGGCACGCACAACATGGGCTCCTTGCCCGGACTGCTGGAGCGTGCACGCCACAACGGCGAAGCCGAACTGGAGATTCTCGAGTCTCTTGAGGTCTTCCCATCGACGTTGCCGACCAAACGCGACTCCGCGCACAGCGGCTGGGTGTCGATCTCAGTGGGCTGCAACAACACCTGTACGTTCTGCATCGTCCCGAGTCTGCGCGGAAAAGAGAAGGATCGGCGTCCAGGTGACATTCTGAACGAGCTGCGTCTCCTCGTCGAAGACGGCGCGATCGAGGTCACCCTGCTCGGACAGAACGTCAACTCCTACGGGGTGGAGTTCGGCGACCGGCAGGCTTTCGGCAAGCTGCTGCGCGCCGCAGGGCAGATCGAAGGCCTGGAGCGCATCCGCTTCACCAGTCCGCACCCCGCCGCATTCACCGATGACGTCATCGACGCGATGGCAGAGACGCCCTCCGTCATGCCTCAGTTGCACATGCCGTTGCAATCAGGCAGCGACCGCATCCTGAAAGCGATGCGTCGTTCGTACCGCAGCGAGAAGTTCCTCGGAATCCTTGACCGGGTGCGTGAGCGGATCCCGTACGCGGCGATCACGACCGACATCATCGTGGGCTTCCCCGGCGAGACCGATGAGGACTTCGAAGACACGATGCGTGTCGTGGAGAAAGCGCGCTTCGCGAGCGCGTTCACCTTCCAATACTCGATTCGCGAAGGCACACCTGCCGCCACGATGGAGGACCAGGTGCCCAAGGAGGTCGTGCAGGAGCGCTACAACCGCCTTCTTGCCCTGCAAGAGCGCATCTCCGTGGAGGAGAACGAGAAGCAGGTCGGCCGCGAGGTCGAGGTGCTTGTGTCGCACAGCGAAGGCAAGAAGGACACTGCGACTCATCGTCTGACCGGCCGTGCAGAAGACAACCGCCTCGTTCACTTCGAGGTCACGGAGGGTTCTGAGATTCCGCGCCCGGGCGACGTCGTGACGGTGAAGATCACTCACGGTGCGCCGTTCCATCTGCTCGCGGACGATCCGACAGGCGCTCCTCTGCGCATCCGCCGCACCCGCGGCGGCGACGCCTGGGACCGTTCGCAGGCTGAATCGTGCGGCGTGCCGACGCCTGCTGGCGAATCGGGCGCGCCTCGCGCTGTCTCGCTGGGCCTTCCCACGCTGCGCGTCGGTGTCTGAGATCCCCGCGACGACGACTCCGCGCCTGTGGGCGATCGTCGGTGCGACAGGCACGGGAAAGAGCGACTTCGCGCTGGCTCTCGCTGAGTCGTTGCGCAGTGCCGGTAACCCGGCCGAGATCGTGAACGCCGACGCGATGCAGTTCTACCGCGGCATGGATGTGGGCACAGCCAAACTTCCTGTCGCTGATCGCCGGGGCATCCCGCATCACATGCTCGATGTGCGCGAGGTCACAGAAGAGGCCGCGGTGGCGTGGTACCAACCGCTCGCTCGTACAGCGATCGCAGAGATCCATGCTCGTGGGGGAGACGCCATCCTCGTCGGCGGCTCTGGACTGTATGTCTCCAGCGTGGCCTTTGACTTCCGCTTTCCGCCACGTGATCCGACGGTTCGCGATCGAATCGAGCGTGACCTTGAGGAACGCGGGGCAGCAGCGCTGTTCGCAACGCTTCAAGAGAAGGATGCCGAAACCGCAGCACGCGTCGACCCGAAGAACGCGCGCCGCATCGTGCGCGCCTTGGAGATACTCGAACAGGGCGCGCAGAACCACGGCGCCGCACTTCCGACCGAGCCAGTGCTCTGGTATCCGGAAACTCGCCTCCTGGGCATGCACGTCGAGCGCAGCGTGCTTGTAGAGCGACTTGATCGTCGTGTCGAGGCCATGTGGGACGGCGGGATGCTGGACGAGGTCGCACGGCTGCGTCAACGGGGCCTGGAAGAGGGGGTGACGGCACCACGAGCGATCGGCTACGCACAGGCGCTCCGGCAGCTCGACGGGGCACTCAACGAGGAAGACGCTATCGCGCAGACCCAGGCGCTCACCCGCCGCTATGCGCGACGCCAAGTCTCGTGGTTCAAGCGCTATCCGAACCTCGAGTGGGTGCCGCCGACGACGGATCCGACCACGCTGCTCTGACCGATGTCGGTGGCCCGGCACATGATGAAGAGATGGCCACCCACTACTTCACTGCTTCGAGCCTCGACGGGTTCATCGCGACGCCCGAGCATTCACTCGATTGGCTGCTCAAGCAGGACGTCGATGCGGAAGGTCCGATGGCTTACCAGCTGTTCGAGAAGACGATCGGTGCCTTGGCGATGGGCGCATCCACCTATGAATGGGTGCTCGCGCATGAAAAAGGCACATGGGGCTACCAGCAGCCCACGTGGGTCTTCACCCACCGCGAGCTTCCGATCCTCGCCGGGGCCAGCGTCGTCCTCACTCAGGCGTCGACAGATGAAGTGCACGCCGAGATGACTGCGGCTGCGGGCGGCAAGGATCTCTGGATAGTGGGCGGGGGAGACCTGGCCGGGCAGTTCGCAGACGCGGGGCTGCTCGACGAAGTCTGGGTGCAGTTCGCTCCGGTCACACTCGGCTCCGGTGCGCCGTTGCTGCCGCGAACGCTCGATCTTGAGCTCGTCGAGGTCGCACGCAACCGCGACTTCCTCTGTGGTCGCTACCGCGTACTTCCTCTCTAGACTGGACACATGGTCGCATTCACCAAGGGACACGGCACCGGCAACGACTTCATCATCATCGCCGACCCCGAAGGCGAGCTCGAGTTCACTTCGGAACAGATCGCCGCGCTGTGCGACCGGCATTTCGGCATCGGAGCCGACGGGATCCTGCGGGTCGTGCGATCCAGTGCTCTCGCGGAGGGCGCAGCCGCTCTAGCCGAAGAGCCGGGTGCGCAGTGGTTCATGGACTATCGCAACGCCGACGGTTCGATTGCCGAGATGTGCGGCAACGGCATCCGTGTCTTCGCGCACTACCTCGTGCGTGCGGGCCTGGCAGTGATCGAGCCGGGTTCGACACTGCCCATCGGGACCCGCGCCGGCGTACGCGACGTGACCAGCAGCGGCACCGGCTACCAGGTCGACCTCGGTCGCTGGCGGCTCTCCGGTGATGACCCGCTTGCCAAAGCACGTGGACTCGACGTCGCTCGTCCGGGTCTCGGAATAGATGTCGGCAACCCGCACGTGGTTGTCGCTCTCGCCTCTGAAGCAGAGCTGGCGAGTCTTGAGCTCGACTTCGTGCCCGAACTCGAGCCTCAATTGCCTGCCGGTGCGAACGTCGAGTTCGTGGTCCCCGGCGAGCCGCTCGTGCGCGACGGCATCGGTCACGTCAGCATGAGAGTGTTCGAACGAGGAGTGGGAGAGACTCTCAGCTGCGGTACGGGTGTCGCCGCGACCGCTCTCGCGGTGCGCTACTGGGCAGGCGAGCACGCTCCCGACAACTGGCGCGTCGAGGTGCCAGGTGGCACATTGGGCGTTCGGATGTTCCCTGCCGAAGACGGCGAACACGTCGCGCTGTCCGGGCCGGCACAGCTCGTCTATACGGGTACGATCGATCTGATCTGACGACTTCCAGCGCCCGGGCGCCGCGGCGACTCAGCTGAGGTCGATCGGAGCCGTAGGAGGGGTGCCGTGCTTGCGCACCTTCAAGACGCGATAGCCCTTGCCTGTGGCAGCGCGCGTCACGGTGTAGCCAGAGTGGAAGGTCGACGCTATCCACCGCTGCAGTGAGTCTGCTCCAAGATTGCGCTGAACGACGAGCCAGGCGTCGCTGCGCTCATCCAGACGCGGAATCCACTGCTGAAGCATTTCGTGCAGAACGTTCTTGCCGACGCGGATCGGTGGATTCGAGCGAATCGTGCGGAAGACGACGTCGTCGGGAACATCTTCGGGCAGGACCGCGTTGATATTCTTCAGGCCCAGCGCATCAGCGTTGCGGCGGACCAGATCCAGCGCCCGCTCGTTGACATCGACAGCCCAGACGGTGGCGTGCGGTGACGCCAGCGCCATTGTGATGCTGATCGGCCCCCAGCCGCTGCCGAGGTCGAGGAAATCGCCACCCGGCGGGAGCGGCGGCATGTTGGAAAAGAGAACTGCGGTACCGGCATCCAGACGGTCAGGACTGAAGACGCCACCGGCGGTGGTCACTTCAAGTTCTTTACCTGCGAGCATCACCTTGATGGTGCGCAGGTTCTGAGGGCTTGCCGGGGATGCAGTGAAGTAGTGATCTGACCCCATACGGTGAGCGTACCGGACTGCCGGGTTAAGATTAAGGCGCCGAACACAGAAGGCAGAGGATGACGAAAGCTACCGACGACACGCACGACGACGACACGTTGAACCGCGTGCTCGCGAATGCAGAGAACCGCACACACGCGCGTGTGTTCGGCAGCGCGCAGGCGCTGCAGGACGACGCGACCGCCGCGTACGGCGATCGCGACGGCGATCAGTGGGATCTGGAAGACCGACACGCGCTGCGTCGCGTGAGCGGGCTGTCGACCGAGCTCGAAGACGTCACCGAGGTCGAGTACCGCCAGCTGCGACTTGAGAACGTGATCCTGGTCGGCGTGTATCCGCAGGGCGCGCAGACGGATGCGGAGAATTCGTTGCGCGAGCTTGCCGCGCTCTCAGAGACCGCAGGTGCTGTCGTGCTCGACGGGGTGTTGCAGCGTCGTCCGCACCCAGATCCTGCCACCTACCTCGGTCGAGGCAAAGCGCAGGAGCTCAAGGATCTCGTCGCCGCAACCGGCGCAGACACAGTGATCGCCGATTCCGAGCTCGCTCCGAGCCAGCGGCGCGCGCTCGAAGACGTCGTGAAGGTCAAGGTCATCGACCGGACGACCGTCATCCTCGATATCTTCAGCCAGCACGCCAAGAGCCGCGAGGGCAAGGCTCAGGTCGAGCTCGCCCAGCTCGAATACCTGCTGCCGCGCCTGCGCGGTTGGGGCGATTCGATGAGCCGACAGGCCGGTGGCCAGGTCGGCGCCGGTGGGGCCGGTATGGGATCACGTGGTCCCGGTGAGACGAAGATCGAGCTCGACCGACGCCGCATCCGCACTCGAATGGCGATACTGCGCCGTCAGATCCGTGATTTCACACCTGCACGCGACGCGAAGCGCGCCGAACGCAAACGGAACACGATTCCCTCGGTCGCGATCACCGGGTACACGAATGCGGGAAAGTCGAGTCTGCTCAACGCGCTCACCAGCGCGGGCGTTCTCGTCGAGAACGCGCTGTTCGCGACACTGGACGCCACAGTGCGTCGTGCCGAGACATCGGATGGGCGCGTGTACACGTTCACTGACACGGTCGGTTTCGTGCGCAACCTCCCGCACCAGCTCGTCGAGGCATTCCGCTCGACGCTGGAAGAGGTCGCCGATGCTGACATCATCGTCCACGTCGTCGACGGCTCGCACCCTGACCCAGCGGGGCAGTTGCAGACCGTGCGCGATGTGATGGGCGACGTCGGAGCTCGCGATCTTCCTGAGATCGTCGTGTTCAACAAAGCGGATCTCATTCCCGAGGACGAGCGACTCGTGCTGCAGGGCCTCGAGCCGCTCGCACACTTCGTGTCGTCGCGTTCCGGCGAAGGCATCGAGTCGCTGCGCAAGGCGATCGAGGAAGGACTGCCGAAACCTGCTGTCGAGGTGCACGCGCTCGTCCCGTACGACCGGGGAGATCTCGTCGCAGCGATTCACGAGAGCGGCATGCTGCTGTCAGCGACGCACGGTGAACACGGCACCGAGATCCATGCGCACGTCTCTGAGCGGCTGGCCGCTGAGATGGCGCCGTTCGTGCGCTGACAGAGGTCAGCGTGCGCAGAAACGCGCCTCGACCGTCGCTGAGACCACGATCTCGTCGGGCTCGTACTCCATGGCGGGCGCGGACTCAGCTGCGAAAGCTGCGCCGCGTGCCATCATCGGCTGCGGGTCGGAACGACGGTCGCTGGAGATGAGACCCGTATCGGCGATCTCGAGCGGTGTGACGGTAGACAAGTGCAACGCCGCTGCATACGATTCTGCGCGCGCGACGGCAACGCCCACAGCTGAGGCGGCGACTTCGCGTTCGACGCGTGCGCGCGTCTCTGGCGTGAGGTGCCAGTTCACCCACCCGATCTCGACGCCGTCCCAGGAGGAGATCTCAGATACCCAGAGCGACAGCTCGGAGGCCTCGGTGAAGGTCGCAGTGAAGTCGATGGTGGCTTTGTACACCGGAGCGAGGCGCTTGCCTTCGCTGTTCCATGGGCGTTCGGCGCGCATCGCGAGACGTGTGCTCGTCCAATCGGCCACTGATCCGACCGTCTGTCGCTCCGTGATACTTGAACGCAGAGGCTCGGATAGGCGCATCACCTGCTCGACGACGCCTGTGCGCTCAGGTCCTTCGGCTGCGACCGAGACGTGGATGCTCGCACGCTCAGGTGCGATGCGCGCCTCGTACTCGCCGCGGACGGTGATGGTGACGTCGCTCATGGAACTGACTCTACGCCAGCACGGAATAGCACGACGGCCGTATCCGTTGTATCCTGAGAAGCTCGGACGCTCAGGCGTTCGAGGTGATAAATCCACAGAGTGACAGCGGTCCCTTCGCAAGAAGGACCACGGGGCTGATCGGTTTCGACAGCGCCTGTGAATCCACGAGAAGC
>JBEBSN010000038.1:0-24801 GCA_040394295.1 Microbacterium sp. | reverse complement strand
GGATGCCGTGCTTGCTCGCGGTGTAGGCGTTGCCCGAGGCGTTGCCGCGCAGACCCGCTTCGCTGGCGACGTTGAGGACGGCGCCGGAGCCGGCCTTCGCCATGAGGGGGAGGACGGCGCGCATGAGCTTGAAGGGCGCGGTGAGGTTGATGGCGATGACGCGGTCCCACACGGCATCCGTCGTTTCGCCGGCGGGGGAGAAGTCGTCGTTGATTCCGGCGACGTTGGCGAGTCCGTCGATGGTGTCACCTGCGGCGTCGATGACGGCGTCGATGGCGTCCTGCGTGGTGAGGTCGCCGGCGACGGTGATGATGTCGGCATCCGGGAGCTCGGCCTTGAACGCATCGAGCTTCTCGGCGGCGATGTCGGAGGCGATCACGCGGCCGCCTTCGCGGGCGATGCGGGATGCTGTGGCCTTGCCGATTCCGGATGCCGCGCCCGTGACGATGACGGTCTTTCCTACGAAGCGGCCGGGGGTGATCTTCTCGACCCAGCCGGCCGGTGCGTCTTCAGCGGGGATCTCGCCGCCGTTGGCTGCGCGGACGAGGTCGTCGATGACCGACTGCGGCATCTGACCCTGGCTGAGGGCGACCATCTGCTGCAATGGCAGGCCGAGGATCGGGGTGAGCGAGTCTGCGCTGGCGCCGGACTGAGCGAGCAGACCGCGGACGAGTTCGCCGCCCGTCGGGTCGTTGAGCCATTCGCCGATGGTGGAGTGTGCGGTCAGTGCCATGTCGTTCTCCTTATGTTCAATCGCCGGTCCGGTCCCTGAGCCTGTCGCCGGTCCCTGACCTGTCGCCGGTCCCTGAGCCTGTCGAAGGGCCCAGTGCACACCCTGCGGTCATTTCGCAACGGTGCGTCTCGTTACTCCACAGTCTACTCCTCTGTACGCTCGAATGGTGGTCCGTCCTCGTAGTGAGAAAGCTCGGCAGTCCGTGCTGGCGGCGATGCGTCGCGCGCTCGCCGCAGACGGCTACGACGCGGTGACGATCGAGGGGCTCGCGGCAGAGGCGGAGGTCTCGAAGCAAACGATCTACCGCTGGTGGCCGTCGAAGGCGGCGATTCTCGGCGAGGCGCTGCTGGAGGGCGAGCTGCCGACACCGGATCTGCGGGCAACCGACGACCTCGCCACCGACCTGCGCGCCTGGTTTACCGCGATGTCATCGCGCGCGGAGGACGGTGCGAACACCGCACTCGCCCGGGCTCTCATCGCGGTGACCGCGACGGACGCCGAACTCGGTCTGGCCCTGAACAAGAGGCTCGCTGATCCGATCGTGGAGCAGATCGTCGCGCGGCTTGAGGTTGCACAGCGTGCTGGCCAGGTGCGCGAGGACGTGGATGCTGCGGCCGTCGCCGATCAGTTCATCGCGGTGTCGTCGTATTCGTCGCTGCTGGGGCGTGGGTTGGATGAGGCGCGGGTGAGTGCTGTGGTGGACGTGTTGATGCGGGGGGTCGGGATGGGATCTATCCATTGAGCATTCTGCAGCTTACGAACAGTGCCGTCGTATGGTGAGGTGATGGGCCAGACACCTTTTCGATTCGCGATGCCCAAGGCCGTTCGGATCACCGGCCGTTCATCGAGTATCACCAATTCATTTGTGAACGGCATCGTGCCAGTCATCAAACCGTCCGAGCCCGAGATTGCAGAGGCGCTTGACGTTCTTGGTATGTCTGACCTCGTCGTATGCGCCTACTGCGGGGACACGGCAACCGAATGGGATCACCTGCGGCCGTTAGTCGAAGGTCAACGGCCCACCGGTTACATTCATGAGATTCACAATCTTGTCCCCGCATGCGGCAAGTGCAACCAGAGCAAAGGAAACAAACCTTGGCGCGAATGGATGCACGGGCCGGCGAGGCTGTCGCCGCGGACGCGCGGCATCTCCGATATTGACCAGCGCGCTGCTGTTCTTGAGCGCTACGAGCAGTGGAGCCGGCCGATCTGCGTGGATTTTGAAGAGCTGATGGGTGCGGATCTGTGGGCGCAACATTGGGCGAACCATCGCGCGTTGCTTAGCCAGATGCGCGCGGCGGAAGCCGTGGTCAACCTAATTCGCGAGCGCATCGCGGTGAGTATGGTCGATGCGGTTCAGCCAGTACTGGCAGACGAGATCGAGACGCCGCTTGTCTGAAGCGCACTCTTTGAGCTAGCGGCTACCTCGTTGCTGCGAAGTGGTCTCGGAATCGCTCGCGCAGTCCCGGATCGCAGACGTAAACATACGTTCCGAGCATCCCTCGCGTGAGAAGCACGCCGTAGATGTTGCGGATGAACACCAGAAGGGCGTCGTCGAAGGTGTCGGCGAGGTGTCCCATTCGCTCTTTACCCTGCTTGTCGCGGTAGGAATCCCAATCTTCGAACCGACGCCTTCCAAGGATCCAGCGGAGTTGATCCAGTGTTAATCTGGGCTGTTCCACCGAAGCTGCTCACCGTCGAGGTCGATGTTTTGCCAGTTGTTACGGAGGCGGCGACCGGAGAGTCGCCCATGTTCCGTATCGGCTCTGGCTTGCGCGAGATAACATGATCAGCCAATCACGCAAAGATGCGCTGATGCGATCCCACCCGGCCGTGGCCCGATGGACAGAACCGGAAGACGCCGTAGAAGGAGTTCTCATGTCCACCATGCAGGCAGGTTGGTACGACGATGGTTCGGGAGTGACGCGGTGGTGGGACGGCCAGCAGTGGACTGACTCGATTCAGCCGCCTCCGCCGAGAGAGCCGGGCATCGAAGGAGTGGTAAATCGAGCCCGAACGGATGCTGAGGCTGGCGCACAGCCACGGCCCGCGCCGCAAGGCATGAGCTACGTGGTGCTGCAGGTCGTTCTCAAGGAGAAGTTCTGGGGCACCGGTTCAGGGAATCTCACCGAGCTCGAGAAGGTCATCAACAAGCAGGCAGCGCTCGGCTACCGATTGCACACGATCACGACTTCCTCGTCGGGAAGCGCTGGGTTTGGTGGTGGCGACCGAATCCAGGCGACCATGGTGTTCGAACGTCTCACCTGACATTTGCGCGGCGCGGCTGCGTGCTCCTCCTCTTCGCGTAACACGGAGAGCCTCGGCCCCCGGACCAGGCGCGAGCCCAGCGAACCTCGACACCCCCGCAAACTAAGCTCATCCCATGCTCTGGAGGACCATCGAAGCAAGTGTCGATCGCGACAGTGTTGCGATGGGAGACGACATGGACTCACACGCCAGGGTGGTGAGCTTACGGCGGGGCACGCTCCTCAGCGACGCGATCGAGCAGTGCTCGCCTGAGATCAAAGCCCGCGGCTGGTCCTGGCTGGCCGTTGTCGAGCGCGAGGTCGCCGCCGTCTGGTCATTCGATCACGGTGCGCAGCTGCTCGTCGAGGACCGTAAGCTGATGCGCTCGCCGGTCGACATCCATTTCCGCTACTTCCTTCAGATCGATCCGGCATGGCTCTTCGAGCGCCTGACACAGGGCGCTCCCGCCGACCAGCGCGCGCTCGAAGCTGAGTACGCGCCCATCGCACAGGCGAAGTATCGAGCCGAACTGCGCCGGCGTGAACGCGAGATCGACGAGCGACTGCTGAGCGTCGAATGCACCGAGGGCGTCCAAAGCTTTGGTGCCGAGATCACGCTGCACGCCGACGTCGCCTGCGAATTCACTTACCGTGGGGACGTATGGGCGGTGCGCCGCGCCGACACCATGCTCCAGGTCTTCGTCGACGAGGGGGCACCCATCGCATCGATCCGGCCTCACGCTCTCGGTGAAGCATGGCTCGTCGCAATGATCGGCGCATCCTCGCGAGTCGCCTCGGGTCTTCCCGATCTACCAGAGGTTGAGAACCTGCCAGGGTTGGAGCTGACCCAGAGCGGCAGGCGATGGATGTCGCGGGGAGCGAACGTCGTCCAGGTCAGAACAGAACTCGCCGCTCGCCTCGCCCGCTTCGCCTTCGGCCGCTCCGTAGCCGAGGTGCGGGCACTGCTCAAAGGCTGAGGAAGGGCCGGTTCGGGTGCCGGAGGCGCAACCGAAAACGCAGCAGGGGCCTGAAACCCCAGTCAGGCCCCTGCTGCAGCTCACTGCTTACGGCTGGACGAACACCTCATCGGCCAGCATCCCGGGGCGAACCCGGATCAGGGCAGTCTCTCCATCCGGCACGAGGAAAGCCTCAGAGCCGGTGGCGGATGCGCCGTCGTAGAGCTCGTCCATGCCGAAGCCGTCCGAGAGCAGAACGAGGTTGTCGTAGCTGTTGACGACGTTGCCGGCGCTGGTCACGAACGCGACGCTGACCTCTGCTGCGAGGCCCGAGCCATCGCCCGTGTACGTGACCGTGTAGTTCACGATCTCGTAGTGGGACCCGGCCGGAGCAGGATCGTTGAAGCCGCCCTCGGCCACCGCAGCGGCACCGTCGGCGGTGTGGCTGTTGACGACCACGGTCCAGTCGTCCGTGCTGATCTGCGAGGCGAGCGGGTAGGGGTTCTCACGCGTGCCCTGCTCGGCAGCATCCGCGGATTCTTCCTCGTCGTCCACGGCGGCCTCTTCTTCAGCAGGCTGGGTGACCGTCGTCTCGCTGTCGCCGAATGCTTCGTCGAGGGCTTCTCCAGCCGCGTTCGCGGCAAAGGCGAAGAAGACGAAGAAGCCGACGATCGTGCCGATGATCGACAAGGTCAGGCCGACGATGCCCATCCACTTGTGCTTGCCCTTTCGGAAAAGCGACACGATGCTCAGCACGAACGCGATCGGAAGCAGAATCCAACCGACGATCAGGGCTCCGGGAATGCACGCGAAGATGAAGCCGACGACCGCAGTGATGAGCGCGATCAGGGCGACGACATTCGTCTTCTGCGCAGCAGTTTCGGGAACCTGGCCCTCGACGGGAGGAACGTGCTGCGGGGGCACCTGCTGCGGAGCAGGAGGGTTGGGAACGCACATGTGATTCTCCTTCAGGAGTGTGCGCGAAGCACCGGCCTGCCTCACGACGAATGTCGCAGGCAGCCGATTCGCACGCACGCCGAATATCGCCCCTGATCGGGGCGCGATTCGGGGAACTCGATCTGAGTTCCGGATCCGTGCGGACCGGCTGGGGCACACAGTAGGGGGAAGGTGGGACATCGGTCGCTGATTGGCCTCCGCCTTCCGAATTCGGCGTCCCCGGATAGCCGTGCAGCCCCCGTCAGCCCTGCCGCTCCTGTACGGCGCGCACCGCCTGTCGTCGAAGATCGTCCCCGGTGTAGCCCGGCCATCCGTGCAGCTTCTGCGTCCACGCCGCCGGCAACGCTGATGCGCCCCACACGGCACCCGCCAGCGACCCGGCGATCGCCGCGACGGTGTCGGTGTCGTTTCCGCCGCGCACGGCGCGCTCGACAGCATCCGTCAGCGAGTTCGCTCCTGCGATTGCCGCGAGCGCTCCTTGAAACGCCCGCACGACCCAACCGTTGCTCTCCATGAAGTCACGCGGGTGTGCACCTGGCGCCAGCGCCTCGTCGATCAGAACGCTCCAGCGCGTAGCATCCGCCGGCGGAAGCAGGACGAGCTGCCCGCGCACGTCCAACTCGCCGGTGAGAACGGCATGCCGAATCGCCGCGCACCACACGATGCACGCAGATGCGCTGTCGTCCTCCCAATGGGTGAGCTCTGACACGGCACGTGCGGCCTCAGCCAGTTCGGCGGCGGGGCGGTCGAGATACCCGAGAGCGAGCGGGCCCGTGCGCATCAGCGCCCCGTTGCCGCCGCTGCGGCCGGTCTGATCATGCACTGCGCGTGCAGCCGCGCGCACGTCGTCTTCGTCGAACGATTCCGGGATCCGCGACAGTACCGACCTCGTCTGCGCACCGACATCCTTGGCCGTTCGTGCCCAACCGATCCACCGACCGACGATCTCCTCTCGCGACGCGTCATCGAGCGCTTCTCCGCGAGCCAGTACATCGAGAATCGGAACGGCCATGCTCGTGTCATCGGTCCATTCGCCCGGCGCGTGACCGAAGACGCCCCGTCCGAAGGCCGGCGTCACGCTGTCGGGCAGTGCAGGACCGAACTCGTACTGCGAGCCGAGCGCATCACCCGCAGCAGAAGCCAGCACTGCGCCGACCGCACGGTCAAGCGCGCCGTCTGTGGGTTCCATGGTCACTCCTCAGATCGAAGTCGTCGTGCGTTCAGTGTCTCGCGTGCGAGCGCCGGGTCGCCTCACTCGAGCTGCGCGTCGACCTCCGCCAGAGCAACTCGCATCGCCTCTCGCTCCTCGGCGCCCCACGGACCAGACGCTGCCACGGGAATCTCGGTCATGAAGCGACGCTCGCTCTCGGGAATTCGTGCGGCCAGCAACTGCGGGTTCGCGGCCGCCGTTCCGAACAGAGCGGGCCCGTCGGCGTAGAAGAGATCGCACACGACGAGCCTGCCATCGGCGCCACGCATCACGTTCGACGGGTTCTGGTCGAGCGGCCCGCACCATGGCAGCTCTTGCAGAGCCTGCTTGTGGATGCGACGGACGATGTCGACCAGCTCAGCGACGTCATCTTCACGGTTCGCGATCGCCTTGTGAAAGGCGATCGCGTCGTTTTCTTGGACTGCCTGAAGCCACTCCATCACCTGCAGATCGCCACCACCGACGAGGCGCCGATGCGCGAACAGCGTCGGCACCTGCCGCGTATGCGCCGCGTCACGATAGAGCGCAGCCGTATACGGTCCGGTCGGATCGAACGGACTGATACGGGCGACCATCCTGCCATCGGGCGAACGCAGCGCGATCGCCCAGTCCCCGGCGCCGCACGGTACCCACCCGGCCTCAGTGAAGAAGCGCTCCGCGTCGCGATGCGTGGCATCCGACGAGAGTTCGTCGAGGATGTCGCTCATGATCCCAGTCTGACCTCTCAGTCGGCGGGTGCGAAAGCGCGGCCGACGATGCGACGAAGCACCTCGCGCCTGCGCTCGTGATCGTCGGCATCTTCATCGCGCGTGGCCGTGAAGGTCGCACTGGCCGGTGACCACGTCATCGACATCGCGATGACTGTCGTGAGCACATCGAAGGGCTCGAACCACGGATCTATATGACCCGACCGCTGGCCCTCTTCGATGGCGAGGAGTTTCTCCGCATCGAGATCGTCGGCGTCGGCGGTGAGGTGCCCGGTCGAGCGCCGTTCGAGGCGCGCCCAGGTCGCGAGGCGCACGAGTTCCGGCGTCTGAAGATATTCGTCGTACAACCGGACGGCATATCCGGGCAGATCTTTCCCGTCGATCGGAACCGTGTTCACGATGCTGTCCAGAGCGACGGAGAAGACCGCTTCGAACAGCGCGCTCTTGTTGCCGAAGTACGCGTACAACTGCGCTCACCTATGGCGGAACCGACCGCATCGACGGAAGCGTCACCCAGGGCGCGTATGCGAGCCGCTACGTGGCCGACGAGAAGTTCGTCTATCCGCTCCCCGAGAGCCTCGATCCCGCCGGCGTCGCCCCGCTGATGTGCGCCGGCATCACCGTGTGGGAGCCGCTCATCCGCTGGAACGCCGCACCGGGGACGACCGTAGGCGTCGTCGGTCTGGGCGGACTCGGCCACCTCGCCGTCAAGTTCGCACACGCACTCGGCGCCCGCGTGGTGCTGTTCACGACATGCGAGCGGAAAGCGGCCGACGCGAATGAGATGGGCGTCGATGAGACGGTTATCTCCACCGATCCGCAGGCGATGGCTGACCAGCAAGGTGCAATCGACCTCATCGTCGACACAGCATCGGCACCGCACGACCTCACGCCCTACATCAAGACTCTCGCCCTGGACGGAACGCTCGTCTCTCTCGGTGCGCTGGGGTCGATGCAGTTCGATCCGCTGGCGCTGTTGGTCGGCCGCAAGAGCCTCGCCTCGGCCGGCAGCGGCGGTACGAAGGGGACGCAGGCGATGCTCGAATTCGCCGGACAGCATGGCATCACCGGCGACATCGAGGTGCTTCCCGCGCGTGAAGTCGATGTCGCTCTCGCACGCCTTGAGCGCAACGACGTGCGGTTCCGGTTCGTGCTCGACATGGCGCAGATGTAAGACGCGGGCCTACCGGCTGCGGCCAGCGTGCCCGCAGATAGGCTGTCCGCATGCGCACCCGTGCCGAGGCTGACGATGATCGACGTGCGCACAGCGGGCGCCTGACTCGAGTGATCCACACCGGCCAAGCACTGGTCGACCTGGTGATCGAAGTGCCCGACCTTCCTGTCCGCGGGCAGAACGTGATGGCCGACTCCGATGCGCAGTACGCGGGCGGCGCCGTCACTGTCCTGCTCGCGGCAGCCCGCCTCGGCGCAAAGTGCGTGCACGCGGGAGCGCTGGGCACTGGTCCGCACGGCGATCTGATCCGCAAGACGCTGGATGCTGAGGGCATCACGGCATCCGCCCCGCAGATCGCTGCGCGTGACACGGGGGTATGCGTGGTGCTGGTCGAGCCCACCGCAGAGCGCACCTTCATCACCACTCTCGGCGCCGAACGCGACATCACGGTCGAGTCCCTCGCGAGCGCTCAGGTCGAACCCGGCGACCTCGTCTGCGTCACCGGATACTCCCTTGCCGTCGCGCAGACCCGCGATCCGCTGCTGGTGTGGCTGGCCACGCTCCCCGAGGAGGCGGTCGTCGTCCTCGACCCCGGCGCCGCGTTCGCCGCACTTCCCGCCGAGGTCCGTGACACGATGCTCGCCCGCACCGACGTGTGGACCAGCAACGCCGAGGAGGCGGCCGATCTGCTGGCCGCGCTGTCCATCCCCGTCGACGCCCCACAACACGAGATCGCAGACCGCGAGATCGTGGCCCACGTCGGCGCGTTGACACCGTTGATGCGCGACGGGGCCGTGACGATCGTCCGCGACGGGGCTGAAGGATGCGCGGTGCATGCGCACGGCGAGAGTACCTACGTGCCGGGCTTCCCGCAGGCTCCTGTCGACACGAACGGCGCGGGCGACACCCACACCGGCGCGCTGCTCGCCGGCATCGCCGATGGTGAGTCGTGGACGGATGCCTGCAGGCGGGCCAACGCGGCTGCTGCGCTCAAGGTCACTCGCCGTGGACCGACGACCGCCCCGACGGCGGACGAGGTCGAGGACTTCCTCCGCGGACGCTGATCCTGCCTCGGTCAGCGCCGCATCCTCGGGTCTTCGGTGGGATCTGCATAGAGTTCCGGGCAGCCGTGTTCGACGGCATCCGGGCGCGACTCGAAGTGCCAGGTTTCGTTCGCGTATACCTGGCAGAGCCCGTAGCGCCATCCGTTCCCTGCCAACCAATCCACCGACGTCATTGGTCCGAAATCAACGGCCTGTCCTGAGACGTGCATCGAGGTGTCGGCGGTGGCGACCCAGCGAGCCGCGTCGTCCTCCGAACCGTACTTCGCGACGGCGTCCTGAAAGAGCTTGTCCTGTAAGGCGGCAGAGCGCCATCCCGCTGTGATGAAGAGCTCGACGCCCTGATCCGAAGCGTCAGACATAGCCCGTTGCACAGCCTCGAGGATGGCGCCATCAAGTTTTCCGATGGCAGGGTGATCGGCGTCGAAGACCGACGGCCGGTTGCCTTCGATGATGATTCCGTCGCTCTCGCCCGGCGCGAGGACAGAGCCGCCGTAGGGATCGCTCGGAACGTTGCCTGATTCGGCCGGCACCGCCGAGACGGTGATCTCACGCGCACTCGAGGGGGCACTCGAGGTGAAGATGTACAACGCGAAGATGCTGGCCAGCACCCCTGCGGCGACGGCCGCCGTGAAAGCGAGGCAGTGGCCGCGTCGCGATCCTCGCACCGTGGCCATGGATGATGTGTGCACGGATGAAACGTTCATGCCTTCAGTGAAATCCGTCGGCTGTTGCAGGAAGGTACGTGATTTTCCATACGCTTTCGATACGCCCGACTGCGTAAGATCGCACCCATGCGCGTACTGATCGTCGAGGACGAGCCGTATCTCGCTGAAGCGGTGCGCGATGGGTTACGTCTGGAGGCCATCGCTGCCGACCTCGCCGGCGATGGTGACGTCGCGCTCGAGTCGCTCAGTATCAACAGTTACGACGTGGTCGTCCTCGATCGAGACATTCCCGGCCCCTCCGGCGATGAGATCGCGCGAGAGCTTGTCGAGTCGGGGAGCGGGATTCCCATACTCATGCTGACAGCCGCGGATCGCCTTGACGACAAGGCGTCCGGGTTCGAACTCGGCGCGGACGACTACCTCACGAAACCTTTCGAGATGCGCGAGCTGGTGTTACGCCTGCGCGCACTCGATCGGCGACGCACGCGGTCACGTCCGCCCATACAGCAGCTGGCCGGTATACGGCTGGACCCATTCCGACGCGAAGTGTTCCGCAACGATCGATATGTCGCCTTGACGCGCAAGCAGTTCGCCGTCCTCGAGGTCTTGATGGATGCGGCGGGTGGAGTCGTCAGCGCGGAGGAACTGCTCGAGCGGGCGTGGGACGAGAATGCCGATCCGTTCACCAATGCGGTGCGCATCACGGTGTCCGCACTGCGAAAGCGCCTCGGCGAGCCGTGGGTGATCGCCACCGTCCCCGGCGTCGGCTATCGGATCGACGCGGAAGCACCCGCCGACTCGGATGTCTCTCGTGACTAGGCGCCGCGGGCTGAGCGTCAGAGCGAAGCTCACGCTGAGCTACGCCGGGTTCCTCACCCTTGCCGGCGCTCTGCTCCTCGCCGTCGTCTACCTGTTCCTGCTGCGGTATGTGCCGGAAGGTCAGATCAGCACGTCGGGAGGGCACGTCCCTAATCGTTCCGATCTCGAGCGTGCCTTCGAGCCACGGGCGGCACTCGTGCTGTTGTTCTTGATGCTGCTGGGACTGGTCGGCGGTTGGTTCCTGGCAGGTCTGATGCTGGCGCCGCTGAACCGTATCAATGAGGTCGTTCGCCGAGTGTCGGAAGGCTCGCTCTCGGATCGGGCGCAGCTGCCGGGGGCGCGCGACGAGTTTCGCGACCTCGCGGACGGCTTCGACGCGATGCTCGACCGTCTGGAGCGACAGGTCGAAGAGCAGCGTCGTTTCGCAGCCAACGCTTCGCACGAGCTGCGCACCCCGCTCGCCATCTCGCAGACGATGCTTGAGGTTGCCCGCGCCGACCCTGCCCGCGACGTTGATGTGCTCGTCGATCGGTTGCAGGATCTCAATAAGCGCGCGGTGGCGCTCACGGAAGCCCTCTTGCTGCTTGCTCGCGCAGACGGCGGCGCCTTCGAGGTCGAGCCGGTGGATCTGTCGCTGCTCGCTGATCAGGCGGTCGAGACACTGCAGTCGCTTGCCGAGCAGCATGGCGTCGAGGTCAGCGTCATCGGTGGCCAGGCGTGCACGTCCGGTTCGCCGGCGCTTCTGCAGCAGCTCGCCGTGAACCTTGTGCACAACGCGATCGTGCACAATCTGCCGTCCGGCGGCACCGTGATCGTGCGTACGTACGCCGACGCGGCGCGGGCAGCGCTGATCGTTGAGAACAGCGGCGAGGTCATCGAGCCAGCGCTCGCGGCGACCTTGATCGAGCCGTTCCAGCGAGGGGCACAGCGCGTCCGAACCGCCGGTCACTCCGGCACCGGTCTCGGACTGGCGATCGCACAGGGCATTGTGCGTGCGCACTCCGGAACGCTCGTTCTCACCCCGCGTTCCGGTGGCGGGCTGATGGCAGCGGTACGGCTGCCCGCCGCGAGCTAGACAGACGACCGGCCGGCTCGCGTTGTGCGAGTCGGCCGGGTCTTCGGATGCTGTTCTGATCAGCGTGCGGCGACGAGAGCATTCTCCGCGGCGGTGACGATCACCTCGGAGACGACCGCGGCCTGGGAGACGTACACCGCATGACTGCCGGGCACAGTGGTGATGGTGGCACCGGCACGCTGAGCCATGTGCTGCAGCATGGCCGGGTCGAAGGCCTTGTCCTCCGTGCCCATGACCGCCCAGCTCGGCTTGGCGTGCCACGCCGCGTGGGTGACCGCGTCGCCGAAGACGGCCATGTTGATCGGCACCTGCGTGTCGCGCAAGAAGTTCGCGTCAGCGTCGGAGAGGTCTGCCGCGAATCCCGCCGTGAACGAGTCGGGGTTGAGGAACCCGTACCCGTCATCGTCGACATCGATCACGAACTCGGGGGTCGGAGCGAATCCCTCGTACTGCTGTGCAGTGGTCTCACCGGTGTCGGGTGCGAGCGCGGCGACATAGACCAGTCCCGCCACCTTCTCGTGGCGGCCCGCCTCGGTGATGACGGTGCCACCCCACGAGTGACCGACGAGGATGGTCGGGCCATCCTGTCTGTCAAGCACTCGGGTGGTCGCCGCGACGTCGTCCGCGAAGGAGGTCAACGGGTTCTGCACGATCGTGACCCGATAGCCGCGGCTGGTGAGGTTGTCGTAGACGCCGCGCCAGCCAGAGCCGTCCGCGAATGCGCCGTGGACGAGTACAACATTCTTGATTCCCTGTTCGATGTTCATGATGCCCTTCGTTTCGTCCTCGCACCGGTCTGGGTGAGGGAGTGGAGCCGACGTGTTGCGACTTGTGATGTGCAACATATTGCATGCAGAAATTTATTCCCAAGGGTCGCGGGACTTGCGTGCGCCCGCACAGCGTGTGCAACATATTGCATGCCAATTCCTGCGGGAGCCGCGCGGGTCGACCGCTCTCTTCTTCGTGACGATGTGTACCGACGCCTTCGCGACGCCATCGTCGATTACACCTTCGAACCGGGCGAGCAGCTCAAAGACGGCGAACTCGCGGAATGGCTCGGGGTCAGTCGCACGCCGATACGCGAGGCGCTGTTGCGTCTCGGTGCGAGTGGGCTCGTTGTGGCGAAACCGGGTCGATCCACCACCGTCGCCGAGATCGACGCAGGCAAGGCGCGGGATGCTCGCGACATTCTCGCTGCGATGCATGCACTCGCGGCGCGGCAGGCAGCCGGTCGGCTCACGGAAGACGAACTCGAGAGCATGCGCGAGGCGAATCGCCGGTTCGCCGAGGCGGTCGACGCGCGTGACGCGGAGGCTGCGACCGCCGCCGATGATGAACTCCACCGAATCCCGGTCAGGGCATCGCGAAATCAGGCGATCGCCGCTGTGATTGACCAGTACGAGCCGCTGGTGAAACGCGTCGAACGACGTCGGTTCGCGGAGGGTGGGAATCTGTCCGCCCAGTCACACGATCGACTCATCGAACTGCTTGCCGCGGGGGATTCCGAAGAGGCGAGTGCTCTGGCGTTCGAGATATGGCACAGCCTGTCATTCGACGAGGACGCCGACGGCTGATCCAAGGGGCCCTGAGCGAGGTGGGATCAAACCGCCAAGCCATTTACGTATTGCTTGGGAATATCGCACAGACAAAAGCGGTTCTGCTTTGACATACTGCTCTCCGATTTGGCGGGCAGTCTCGCACGGGGTCATACTCGTGGCGAATCCAGAGCACCTCCAACCCACTCTGGGCGAGCGAAATGACGTCATCTTCCTCAGCAGTCTCCGCCTCCGCGAGCGTCGCCGTCATCGGTGCCGGACGCCTCGGTCGCGTGCTCGCCAACGCGCTCGGTCACGCGGGCCTCGCCGTGCGCGGTCCGCTTCGGCGCGGTGACGAGATCCCCGACGTCGATATCGCTCTCCTCTGCGTGCCGGACGCAGCGATCGCCGATGCTGCGCGCTCGGCCCGGCCCCACGCGAAGCTGATCGGCCACGTCTCCGGCGCCACACCCCTCGACGACGTCGATTTCAGCGTGCATCCGCTGCAGACCTTCACCGGCGGGGAAGGCTCAGATGTCTTTCAAGCAATCGGCTGCGCCGTCGACGGACGAACGGATGCTGCGCTCGCCACCGCGACGAGCCTCGTCGACGCGTTGGGCGCTCGTGCGTTCCGCGTCGACGAGGCCCGGCGCTCGAGCTATCACGCAGCTGCATCCCTCGCTTCGAACCTGGTGCTGACGGTTCTGGATGCCGCGGAGCAGGTTGCGACGGACGCCGGCCTGACATCGGCCGAGGCGCGCGGACTGCTCGCCCCGCTCGTGCAGCAGACGATGTTGAACTGGCGCAGCGCGGGCAGCCGTGCCGCGCTCACTGGACCCATCGTTCGCGGTGACGAACGCACTGTGGCGCACCAGCGTGACGCGATTGACGCTTCCCGTCCGGAGTTAGTTCCCCTATTCGACGCTTTGTGCGAGAGCACGCGCCTGCTCGCTGATCGCCCGATCGCTCCGAGAGAAGTTGACGCCGCATGAAGATCATCCGCACGATCGCCGAGATGCGCGCCGAGGTTCTCGCCGCCCGCAATGCCGGCGAATCTGTCGGTCTCGTTCCCACGATGGGCGCCTTCCACGAGGGACATCTCTCGTTGATGCGGCAGGCGCGCGCAGCATCCGATCACGTCGTCGTCTCGCTTTTCGTCAACCCGACCCAGTTCGGGGCGAACGAGGATCTTGGCGCCTACCCGCGAGACGAGGCTCGCGACGCCGCACTCGCCGAGCACGAGGGCGTCGACGTGCTGTTCGCGCCAGAGGCATCCGAGATCTACCCCGACGCATTTGCGACCTCGATCCATGTCTCCGGCATCACCGAGGTGCTGTGCGGCGCCTCTCGCGGCCCGCACCATTTCGACGGCGTCGCGACGGTTGTGACCAAGCTCTTCGGTATCGTGCGCCCCGACGTGGCGTACTTCGGGCAGAAGGACGCACAGCAGATCCTCGTCGTCCGCCGGGCGGTGCGCGATCTCGACCTCGACGTGCGGATCGAGGCGTGCCCCATCGTGCGCGAAGCCGACGGGCTCGCGATGAGCTCGCGCAATGTGTATCTCGACCCGGTCGCGCGCGAGCAGGCGACGGCGCTGAACCGTGCGCTCGACGCGGCCTCTGCGTTGCGCGATTCGGGAGAGCGAGACGGTGGACGGATGCTGGATGCCGCCCGCGCCGTGCTCGCCGAAGCGGGCATCAGCCCGGAGTATCTCGAACTGCGCGGCGCAGAAGATCTGCGTCCGCTCACCCGCGTCGACGATGACGCTCTACTCGCCGTCGCCGCGCGCGTCGGAGGGGCACGCCTCATCGACAACCACATTCTGAAGGGGAAAGCCTGATGCGCCGGACCATGCTGAAGTCGAAGATCCACCGTGCCACGATCACGGGCAGCGATCTGAACTACGTCGGCTCGATCACGATCGATCCTGATCTGCTCGATGCCGCCGACATTCTGGCGCACGAGCAGGTGCACGTCGTGGATGTCAACAACGGCGCGCGTTTCGAGACCTACACGATCGCGGGTGTTCGCGGCTCTGGCGTCATCCAGGTCAATGGTGCGGCGGCTCGCCTGGTGCATTCCGGCGACACGGTCATCGTCATCTCGTACGCGGATTATTCGCGCGAGGACCTCGAGAGCTACGAGCCGGTCGTGGTGCACGTCGATCATGCCAATGTGATCATCCGGGTCGATGACGCGGTCGATCAACTGCTGAGCGGGTCCGCCGCATGAGCGCGCACCCGACGACCCGCGCGCGTGTCACTCTCGGCGCGCTGGCTGCGAAGAAAGATGCCGGAGAGCCGATTGTCATGGTCACGGCCTACGACTATCCCGGGGCGCAGATCGTCGAAGCGGCCGGAGTGGATGTCGTGCTCGTCGGTGATTCCGCTGCGATGACCGTGCTGGGCTACGACAGTACGGTCCCTGTCTCGATCGACGAGATGCTCATGTTGACCGCGGCCGTGCGGCGGGGCCTGACTGCTCCGCTGCTCGTCGGCGACCTGCCGTTCGGGTCGTACGAGGCATCCGATTCGCTGGCGATCGCCACGGCGCAGCGGTTCGTCAAGGAGGCCGGCTGTGATCTTGTGAAGATCGAACGCGGAGGAACGTCGGTCGATCGTGCGCGAGCGCTTGTGGCGGCGGGCATCCCCGTCGTCGGCCACGTCGGTCTCACGCCGCAGACGGCGACATCGCTCGGTGGATACCGCGCTCAGGGGCGCACAGCTCAGGCCGCGCGCGCGGTGATCGACGACGCACTGGCACTGCAGGATGCCGGGTGCTCGATGATCGTCGTCGAAGCGGTGCCTGCGGAGGTGACGGCCGTGCTCATGTCGCTCATGCGCGTTCCCGTGATCGGGATCGGCGCCGGACCCGATACCGACGGTCAGGTACTCGTCTTTCACGACCTGCTCGGGCTGTATGACGGCGGTGCAGCGAAGTTCGTCAAGCGCTACGCCGACCTGCGGGCGGATGCCGTCGCCGCCGTCGCGGCGTATACGCAAGAGGTCCGATCCGGAGCGTATCCGGCACCCGAGCACGGCTACGCGATGCCGGCGTCTGAGGCGGCCGAACTGCAAGAGCTCATCAGCGCTCGGATTCAGTGAGGGACTGCACGTCACCCGTGCACGTCGAACTCCACCCAGCCGATCCACATGCCGAACAGTCTGCCACTTCCGCTTCCAGGCATAACGATATATCGTTGACTATCGCTCAACTACAGGAGGTCATCATGAACGGTTCATTCCCCACCGGCGGATTCGGTTCAGGCTCGCCCTTCGGCGGCGCTGGCGGGCCTGCGTCCGCGATCTTCGACGCTATGGATCAGCTTCGCAAGACCTTCGAGCATCGACCAGCAGGCTCCACACGCATGGCTCGCGGCGATGTCCGTGCCGCCGTGCTGAATCTGCTCTCCGAAGAGCCGATGCACGGGTATCAGATCATCCGCGAGATCGAAGAACGCAGCAACGGCTCATGGAAGCCCAGCGCAGGCTCCGTCTATCCGACGCTTCAGCTCCTGGCCGACGAGGGTCTCGTCTCCGCCGACGAGCAGAACGGTCGCAAGACCTACTCGCTCACCGAAGCCGGCCGCGCCGTCGCCGAAGAAGCAGATGCACCGGCACCGTGGGAATCCAACAGCGGCAACCGCGAGGGCGCACGCCACGGCGCGCTGGCCAAGGCGGGCGTCGACCTCGCCGGCGCCGCAGCCCAGCTCGCTCGCACCGGTAGCTCCGAGCAGATCGAGAAGGGCGTCGACGTGCTCGAGGACGCTCGCCGCAAGCTCTACGCGATCCTCGCTCAAGACTGAGCCCGCCCCAGATGACCGCACAGCCCCACCGAGCCCGCTACCGCCGAATACTGCGCTTTGCCTCACTGCAGCTCGTGCAGCTGTGGTGGTTCGAGCTCGCTCTGCCCCGTATCGGCTTCGGCGGCGTCAGCGAGCGCACCCGCGAGAAACGGATGCGACGACTCGCGCAGCGCTTTCATGCGCTCGCCGTCGAGCTCGGGGGACTGATGATCAAGGTCGGCCAGTTCCTCTCTTCGCGGATGGATGTCCTTCCGCCCGAGATCACGGCCGAGCTCGAAGGGCTGCAGGATGAAGTGCCGGCGGTCGCGTTCGCCGACATCAGGAAGCGGGCAGAGACCGAACTCGGTGTTCCGCTCGAGCGGGCGTACGCGTGGTTCAGCGAGACCCCGGTGGCCGCGGCATCCCTCGGTCAGGCGCATCGCGCCCGGCTTTCCGACCGGGACGCCGCCGACACCGGTTTCGCCGATGTCGTGGTCAAGGTGCAGCGCCCCGGTATCGACGAGATCATCGCCGTCGACCTCGCAGCCCTGCGCAAAGTAGGTGGATGGCTGCGCCGCATCCGGCTCGTGTCAGACCGTGTCGATGCCCCGGCTCTCGTCGAAGAGTTCGCCCACACCAGCCTCGAAGAGATCGATTACCTCCATGAGGCCGCGAACGCCGAACGCTTCGCGCAGAATTTCGCCGACGACCCGAGAGTCGCCGCACCCGACGTCGCGTGGGAGCGCACGACGAGACGAGTGCTGACTCTCTCCGACGTCACCGCGATCAAGATCAACGACACCGATGCCTTGCGTGCCGCCGGCATCGATCCGAGCGAAGTGGCCGCCGCTTTCGCCGAGATCATGTTCGAGCAGGTTTTCACGCACAGTTTCTTCCACGCCGACCCGCACCCCGGCAACATCTTCGTCACGCCGATCCCTGGCGCGGCGGACGGTGAGCGAAAGTGGCGACTCACGTTCATCGACTTCGGGATGATGGGCGAAGTGCCCCTCAGCCTGCGCGGCGGCCTTCGAGCACTCGTGATCGCCGTCGCCGCGCGCGACGGACGCAAGCTCGTCGAGGCTGTGCAAGAGGTCGGCGTGCTGCTGCCCTCTGCCGACACCAAGGACTTCGAGCGCGCCATCACTCAGCTGTTCGCGCGCTTCGGCGGCATGGGCTTCGCCGAGTTGAGCACGGTCGATCCGCGCGAGTTCCGCGACTTCGCTCGCGAATTCGGTGACACCATTCGCTCACTGCCCTTCCAACTTCCGGAAGGGATGCTGCTGCTCTTCCGCGCGGTCTCGCTCACCTCTGGCATGTGCAGCGGTCTCAACCCTGCGTTCAATGTGTGGGATGCGGTCGAGCCGTACGCCGCCCAACTGCTGCAGGATGAGACCGGCAACACCGTCAAGGCTCTCGCGCAGGAGGCATGGGCCAGCGTCGGTGTCGCCGCCCGCCTGCCCGCACGGATCGACTCGGTGATCACCGACATCGAAGAGGGCTCGATCACCTTCGACACCTCCCGCCTCGAGCGGCGACTGGCCCGGCTCGAACGGATCGGTCTGCGTGTGATCTCCGCCGTCCTGTTCGCCGGCCTCGCGATCGGAGGTGCGCTGATCGTGGCGCCGAACCCGGTTCTCGGGATCGTACTGCTCTCGGCGTCGGCGATCCCCCTCCTGCACGCGGTGTTCGCCGGAGCGTTCGGACGCCGCGACCCGCGCTGACCACAGCACGGCCAGCGCAGGTCGCTCTCCGGCCTAGACGACGGGCTGGGTCCCGGTCGTCTGGCGCTTCACCCGCGGCTCACCGGGAACGAAGATGCCCAACAGCACCATCCCGACGGCGAGTCCGAGGTGCAGCCAGTTGTCGGCTTCGTTGAGGGGTACGAAGTTCAACTGGTCGTTGCCGACGGCGATCAGGCCGTAGATCCACAGCACGAGATAGATGAGTCCGCCCACCACGAGGAAGATGCGCGACACCGACGGGCGAAGCGCTGCGAAGAGGCCCCAGACGCCGAACGCGAGGTGGACGATGTTGTGCAGCACCGAGACCTGGAACAGTCCAAGCAGCATCGCCTCCGATTCGGTTCCCGCCACGTGAAGGTGCTCAGCAGAGTGGGTGAGTCCTGGAATGAAGCCGGCAATTCCTACGAGGATGAAGACGATGCCGACGATCAGCGCGGCCTTCTGCAGGGCGCTGGCCGCGTAGGTGGGTGAGATGTCGCTGGACATGGTGCGTCTCCTGTTCGTTGATCGACCCCGAACGCTTCGGGCGGGGCTGCTGAGAACACCGACGATAGTGGGGTCTCCGCCGCACCCTCAGGGGCTTGACGCGGTGTGCTGAAGCGCTCTAATTTGACGACCGTGCGAGTATGGCTGGCATGAGTAAATCTGGCGACGGACCTCCTAAGACCGGAAGCGTTCCGCACCGTGCGGCCGAGAAGACCGGCGAGATGGCGCGCAAACTGGTGCACGATCTCGCGGTCGCGCCGCCGCGCGAGCTGCATCCGGCGTTGATCCCCGGAGTCTCGGTCGAATCGACAGGGCGCACCTACCGCACCGACCCGCTCGTCTTCGGCGTCGCGATAACGCTGATGCTCGCCTTCGTCGGTTGGGGTGTTTTCGCCGGCGACAACCTCGCTGGCACCAGTAAAGCGGTGCTCGACTGGGTGCTCGACTACTTCGGGGTCTTCTTCACCGTCATCGCCACCATCGTGTTGTTCTTCATGCTGTTCGTCGGCTTCAGCAAGTACGGGCGCATCCCGCTCGGCCGCGACGATGAGACCCCGGAATACTCGATCTTCTCGTGGATCTCGATGCTGTTCGCCGCAGGTATGGGCATCGGGCTCGTGTTCTGGGGCGCGGCGGAGCCGCTGACGATGTTCGAGTCGCCGCCTCCGGGCACGGCCGAGGCGAACACTCTCGAGGCCATGCACACCGCCCAGGTGCAGGTGCTCTATCACTGGGGCCCTCAGGCCTGGGCCTTCTACGCTCTTGTCGGTGGAGCGATCGCCTACGGGGCGTATCGTCGCGGGCGCACGCCGCTGATCTCCTCGATCTTCGCGCCGCTGCTCGGCGAGAACCGCACAACCGGGCCCATCGGGCGCACGATCGACATCTTCTCGATCATCGTCACGCTGTTCGGTACCGCGGCATCTCTCGGGCTGGGAGCGCTGCAGATCGGGCATGGCCTCGAGATCATCTCGGGAGCAGGCAGACTCGGCAACGGCATCCTCATCGCCGTCATCGCCGTGCTCACCGCCTGCTTCATCGCCTCTGCGGTCTCTGGGGTCTCCAAGGGAATCCGCGCGCTGTCGAACATCAACGGAATAGCCGCGATCGTCCTGGCCATCTTCGTCTTCTTCGTCGGCCCCACCATGCTGATCCTGAACGTGCTGCCCTCGGTCGCCGCACAGTTCATCGGAGACCTGCCGATGCTGATCGGACGCTCTGCGTCGCAAGGCGTGGATGCGGAGGACTTCCTCGCCGGATGGACGATCTTCTACTGGGCGTGGTGGATCTCGTGGTCGCCCTTCGTCGGTATGTTCATCGCGAAGATCTCCCGCGGGCGCACGCTTCGCCAGTTCGTCTCGGTCGTCATCCTCGTGCCTTCGGTCATCTCGCTGATCTGGTTCGCGATATTCGGTACGACAGCGATCAACCAGCAGATGGACGGCGCGGGTCTCATCGTCAATCCTCCGGAAGAGGTGCTGTTCGGCGTACTGGAGAACCTGCCCTTCTCGACGGTGACCAGCATCGGACTCATCCTGCTCATCGCCATCTTCTTCATCACCGGCGCCGACTCGTCATCGCTGGTCATGGGCACTCTGTCCCAGCAGGGACGACCGAACCCCTCCCGCTGGGTGGCCGCCATCTGGGGCACCCTTGTCGGCGCGATCGCTGCCGTGCTCCTCGTCGCGGGTGAGGAGGGCAGCGGGCTGCAGTCGTTGCAGAACGTCACGATCATCGCCGCTCTGCCGTTCGCGATCATCATGGCGTTCATGATGATCGCGCTCATGAAGGATCTGCGCCGCGATCCGCTGATCCTGCGTGATCGGTATGCACGTCTGGCCGTGCGCCACAGCGTGCGAACAGGGCTCGAAGAATACGGTGACGACTTCGCGCTGCGAACCGTCGAGTACGACCACTCCGCCGATTCGATCGACTGGGTCGATGAGGCAGACGTCGACGAGAGCCTCGTCGAGATCTATGAGGCTGCCACGGAGGCGGTCGACATCGTCCCCACCGAGATCGATCCGGCGGAGAACGCAGAGGCGGAAGAGAAGCCCGGCGACGCGTAGCAGTAGCTTCGAAGGAGGATCGGTTTCGCGTAGTCTTCATTCGACCAGCCCTGCGAAGGAGATCCCGTGCCCTCGAACGATGTGATGGCTGACGAGACCGATCGGATCGTCGCTGCGGCCCTGCAGGTGAACGGCCGTGCCTCATGGGGCGAGATCGGTCGCGTGGTCGATCTGCCCGAGCGCACCGTCGCCCGTCGCGGCCAGCGGCTGCTCGATCGCGGCCTGGTCCGCGTCTCCACTTACGTGGATCCTGCCCGCGTACTGCATGCCCGCGCTGTGCTCTTCCGCATCACGACCGAGCCACAGGCACTCTGGTACGTGGCCCGCACTCTCGCCCGTCGATCGGATGCCTCCTCAGTATCCGTGCTCGAGGGCAGCAGCGATATCGCCGGGATGCTGCTGCCGCGCGATGATGCCTCGATCCGCGAGCTGCTGTTCACCGACTTCCCCGAGTTGGAGGGCATCGCGTCGATCAATGTGACCACTGTGCTGAAGTTCTTTCGCTCAGGCCACGACTGGCGCGCCGGCGTTCTGACCGACGAGCAGGCGCGCATGCTCGACGAGTCCTCGGGGTCGGAGGTCGACCCCGCTGACGCGCTGAGCGAAGACGAGGAAGCGCTGATCAAGCTGTTGCTTAAGGACGGGCGGATGCCGGTGGCCCAGCTCGCGCGCGCCCTCAACCTGAACGTCACCACCACCCGTCGACGCATGGAATCGCTCAACCGGCGAGGCCTGATGCACCCCCGCACCGAGGTCGTGCCGAGCCTGTTCGGTCTCGGCCTCGAGGCCCTGGTGTGGCTACGCGTGCCGATGGATCGGTTGGAGAAAGTCGGCAACACATTGGCGGCCGCCCCCGAGGTGAAGTTCATCGCGGCGACCACGGGAACCTCGCAGTTGCTCGCGAACGTCCTCGTGAAGGACGCCGATGACTTCTACCGTTTCCTCACAGGTCCCGCAGTGGCGGGGCACGACGGGTTGGAGGTCGTCGAGTCGCTCGTGGTTATCACGCCGGTGCTGCGTGGGTCGCTCATCCTAGACGAGGCGCCGGAGGCGCTGGCGATCGAGATGCCGACCGGAGCGATCCGGCTGTAGGCCGATTCTGTTACGGGCATGTAAAGAAATGGCGAGATAATTCGCCACAGCTTGACCTTATGGCGAAATGCGGCCACTATCTCTTCAGGGCCTTCACCCATGGAGAGGACGACCGTGTTCACGGCAACTGGAGACGACTGGGCGGATCGCGCTGCGAATCTGCGGCTGCGCACCGAGATGTTCATAGACGGCGGCTGGGAGAACGGTTCTGCTGAACCGCTCACCCCGACCAGCCCCCGAGATGGACGGATCCTCCCCGAGATCTCTGCGGCATCGGACGCCGATGTCGACAGGGCCGTGCGCTCCGCACGCCGCGCCTTCGACTCCGGCGTGTGGTCTCGCATCGCCCCCCGCGAGCGTGGCCGACTGCTCATCGATTTCGCGCAGAAGATCCACGACAACGCTGAGGAACTTGCCGTCACCGTCTCTCTGGAGATGGGCAAACCCGTGCGCGAGGCGTTGCAGACCGAGCTCCGTGCAGTTGTGAACTGCTTCCGCTGGTATGGCGAGGCTGCCGACAAGGTTCTCGATGAGATGCCCGTCACCGCACCCGATAGCCTGGCACTCGTCACCCGCGAGCCGGTCGGTGTCGTCGCGGCGGTCGTACCCTGGAACTTCCCCCTGACGATGACCGCGTGGAAGCTCGCCCCCGCACTGGCGGTCGGCAACAGCGTCGTGCTCAAGCCCGCCGAGCACACCACGTTCTCCGCGCTGCGCCTCGCCGAGCTCGCGGTCGAGGCCGGCATCCCCGCCGGCGTCCTCAACGTCACGCCCGGCACCGGCCAGGTCGCCGGCCGCGCACTCGGCGAACACCCCGACGTCGACGTGGTCACCTTCACCGGCTCGCCCGAGGTCGGCCGGAAGTTCCTCGGCTACTCGGCCGCGTCCAACGGCAAACGCGTCTGGCCCGAGCTCGGTGGCAAGACCGCGAGCCTGGTGCTGCCGGATGCCGACCTGGAACGGGCCGTGCGCGCCACCGCCGACGGCTGCTTCTACAACCAGGGGCAGATGTGCACGGCATCCTCCCGCCTGCTGGTGCCGCGGGCTCAGCGCGACCGCGCGCTGGAGATCGCGGCCGAGGTCGCGCGCACGAGCCTCCCCGCCGACCCGTTCGACGTCGCCACCTCGATGGGCGCGATCGTCAGCGAGCGGCAACTCGCGGGGATCGCCGGATTCGTCGAGCGCGCCCAGGCCGAGGGCGGCGAACTCGCCGCCGGCAGTGCCGAGCGGTTCCGGGCCGTCGACGGCGGCAGCTACTTCGCCCCGGTCGTGCTCGGCGTCACCCCCGAACACGAGGTCGCCCAGCGCGAGGTCTTCGGTCCTGTGCTCTCCGTCATCGCGTACGACGACGTGGAGGATGCGCTCGAGATCGCCAACGGCACCGAGTTCGGTCTGGCCGCCGCCCTCTGGAGCACCGACCTCAACGCCGTGCACACCCTGTCGCGGCGCCTGCGCGCCGGAGTCGTCTGGGTCAACTGCTTCGAGGAGGGCGACATGACGATCCCCTTCGGCGGCGTCAAGGGATCGGGCTTCGGCCGCGACAAGAGCCTGCACGCCATGGAGAAGTTCACCGATCTGAAGACCACCTGGATCGCGCTCTCATGACCCGCCCGTTCGTCGGCATCACCACCTGGCGTCGTTTCATAGACACCGACCTGGGCGCAGGACGTCCAGCGCACAGCCTGGGCACCGAGTACTCCGCACCCATTGAGGCCGCAGGCGCAGCCGTCGTGCTGCTGCCTCCGACCGTCGGCGTCGACGAGGTGCTCGATCGCCTCGACGGGCTGGTTCTCTCCGGTGGCGAGGATGTGCACCCCTCGCGCTACGGGGCTGAGCCGCAGGTCGGAAAGAGCTACGACGCGTCCCGCGACGAGTTCGAGATCGCGCTCGCACTCGGAGCCCGCGCGCGCGGCATCCCCGTGCTCGCGATCTGTCGCGGACTCCAGGTGAGCAACATCGCATTCGGCGGCTCGCTCATCGTCGATATCCCCGCCTCAGACGACCACCAGCCGGTGCGCGGCGCCGACGAGCAGCTCCGGGCCCGGCATCCGATCAGGCTCGCCGAGGGGAGTCGTCTCGCGGCGCTCTATGGCACACGGAAGCGAATCGTGAACACCATCCACCACCAGTCGGTCGACGTTGCCGCGCCAGGCTTCCATCCGGTCGCCTGGGCGTCTGACGGTGTCATCGAAGCTGTCGAAGCCGACGGCGATTGGCCCTTCTGGGCGGTGCAGTGGCATCCCGAAAAGATGATCACCCCCGATGAGGCCGAAGAGGAGAAGCCGCTTTTCGCGGCCTTCGTCTCGGCTGCCCACGAACGAGCAGCGGAACACCCCGCTGCGGAGAAAGGAACACGATGACCAAGCAGGTCTTCCTCGAGTACGAGAACGGCGTCCGCGCCGTCGCCACCCTGTTCGAGGACCTCGCCCCTCGCACCTGCGAAGCCATGTGGGGTGCGCTGGAGAAGCCGGTCACCATGCAGGC
>JBEBSN010000037.1:0-25343 GCA_040394295.1 Microbacterium sp. | reverse complement strand
CTGCAGACGAGGAGGGGGCGGATGCTACGGCATCCGCCCCCTCCTCGTTCAACGAGTGTGTGTCACCAGTGGACGGAGATCGCGGTCCCCACAGGTGCCCAGTCGTAGACGTACTTGGCAGCGCTGATCGGCATGTTGACGCAGCCATGGCTCATCTGCTGGCCGAAGTTATTGTGCCAGTACGTTCCGTGGAAGGCGATGTCCGGTGCGAACCAGGTGCTCCACGGCACGTTCTCCGTGCAGTAGGACGAGGTGGGGCCGCAGCCCATGTCCTGCATGGCGGTGTGGGCGAAGACGCTGAAGTTGCCCGTGGGTGTGGGCGTGCTCGGCATCCCGGAAGAGATCGCCCAGGAGTTGACGACCTGGTCGTTCTCATAGGCGGTAGCGCGCTGGGTGCTGAGGTTCAGATCGATGCGGCGAACCACAGTCGCCGTTTCGAAGGGCGTCTCGGTCGCATCGAGTTCGAACACGGCGTTGCCGCCTTCGAGCTGTTCGGCGAACTCGCTCGCCGCGTTGCTGATGTCACCCAACTCGCGACCGTTGACGCCAGGATTCAGCTCTCGCAGCACGTCTCCGCTGGAATTGACGACCGAACGGGCGTCGACGGCCTCGCGGTTCACGAGCGAAGGAAGCGTGTCGACCACAGTCTGGATCGCGGTCTCGTCTGCGACGATGCGCAACTCGCCGTCTTCGTCGACGACGTCGAGCCAGGTGGCAGCGACTTCGGGCTTGACGGCGACGGTGCGCTCCTCGCCGACGTAGAATCCGATCTCGCCGAGCATGGCGTTCATCGCGTCTGCGGTGCTGGCCGCTGCGTCGTCCGAGATCGCTGCAGTGGTCTCGGTGGGCGCTCCGGAGAAGCTCACGCTGCCGCGGCCCTCCGCAATGGCGGTCGTGATGGCAGAAGTGAGGTCGTTGAGGTCGATGCCTGTGCCGCTCTCGGCGGCGGTCGTCGCGTACGCCTTGGTGGCCTCATCGAAGACGACACCTGCATTGATCGGATCGACATAGCTGGTCGGCACGATCGCGCGCAGCGCGCTGTTGGCTGCGTCGGCGTCGAGCGTGATGGCGCCGTCGATGGGGTCGGGCATCCATGCGCCGACGTTCCACATCGGGTGGTCTGCAAAAGCCTGATCGGCGAGAGCGCTCGCGTCGATCGACGCGCCGAGATCCGCGCCGCTGGCAACAGGGTCACCGTTCACGTCGGTGAGCGCAACCTCGATGCCTGCCACACGTGAGGTGACGACCTCGGCCGCTGCACCAGGGGTGAGTCCTCCGACCGGGATACCGGCGATCGTCGTGCCGGGGGCGATGAGAATCGTGGATGCTGCTGCACCGGCCAGAACGAGAGCGCCGACGCCGATACCGACCCACAGGCCGACACGACGCTTCTTGGGGGCCGGCTCGCGCGGAGCCCATTCGACGGGGCGTTCGCCGTCGATCGGTGGCACTGCCGATGTGACGGCCGTGTTCTGTGCTGTGGCGGCATCGGGTGCCTCGATGAGATCAGTCACGAATTCACCCCCCGTGTTTTCATTGTGACGACCTCTTTATCATACTGGCTGTCTGATAACGAGGCGGCAACGGTTCGCGCAGGCCTCTGGTCAGAAGAATGGCCCCGCAACCCAAGGGTCGCGGGGCCATTGTTCGAACGCTGGCTCAGCTGCAGAGCTCCTGCAGAGCCGTTGCCGACTCGGTCATGTCGCTCGTGACCGAGCTCATGTCTTCTGCGGCAGAGAGGTCCTGGTCGACGACGACCTTCTGGAGCAGATCGCCGAGGGTGACGAAGTCGTCGTACACGGCTGTGGTGGCTTCCTTGACCTCGGGGTTCGAGACCTTGTCGACCGTCTCGCCGAGGGCGCCGATGAAGGTCTTGAACTCGTCGACGGTGGCCTGCGGGTCTGCGGCCGCGACGTCGACGCTGCTCATGGCGCTGCTGGCTTCGGTGAGCTCGGGAATGACGATGCCACAGGCGTCTTCGACTGACTGGTCGGAGTTCGTCTCTTCGGTGGGCGTGGAATCGGCTGAATTGCTCGTGTCGTCGCCCTTCGTGTCATCGGCGGCGGGACCGCCGGAGCAGGCGGTGAGGCCGAGGACGGCGACGGCAGCGATCGTCCAGGCTGCAATACGACGGTTCATATGTGATTTCCCCTCAATGATGGCACCACGAATTGCGGCGCAATTCTCCGGTCCTGATCCAGTAGACCACATGCGCGACAGCGCACCGATGGGGAGAACCACCCAGGAGGGGAGTGGAATCCGCGGTCGAACACGGGCACGATGCCCTTAGTGATCTCGTGAAAGCAGTGCGTGCGACAGTTGAGCGGCGCGGTGTAACGTTTCGGTAACCCTGTGAACCCGCGCGGAGTCAGAGGTTGCACAATCATTGTTCGTAAGGTGTACTAACAAACATGTCCGATTCGGATGAGCCGCGTCAATCGATAACCGCCGAGCACAACGGCGGCAATTCGCATGCCTTCGGGCCCTCCCGGCACCTCCGTTCTCGTTCGAAAGTGCTCCCCGAGCACGCCCGCGGGCACAACAGGGCGCTGGTGCTGCAGACTCTCTACCATTCCGGAGCGATGAGTCGCGCCGACCTTTCCCGTGAGACCGGACTGACCCGGGTGACGATCTCGGACCTCGTGGCCGAGTTCATCGCCGACGGCATCGTCGTCGAACTGGGTGTGCGAGAGACTGCGGGGCCGGGTAAACCAGCGATACTCATCGACATTGACCGTCTCGGACACCAGATCATCGGCCTCGACCTCTCTGATGCCGAAGTCTTCCGCGGAGCAGTGCTCAGTCTCGACGGCGACGTGATAGAGCGCCAAGAGGTGGAGCGCCCAGCGCGGCCCGATGGCGATGCGGTATACGCCGCCGTACTAGAACTCAGCCGTAGCCTCATCGCTGCCTCAAGCGCGTCTCTGCTCGGGGTGGGGGTCGGAACACCAGGTGTCGTACGAACCGACGGCGTCGTACTGAGCGCTCCGAACCTCGGATGGAGCGGTTTTCCGCTCGAGGCACGGCTCGGAATCGACCTCGATCTGCCGGTGCTCGCCCGCAACGACGCGAATGCTGCTGTGCTCGCGGAATACACGTTCGGTGATGCGAGAGCCGATTTCATCCTCATCAAGATCGGCGTCGGGGTCGGCGCAGGGCTGATCGCAGGCAGTCAGCCGATGCTGGGCAGCCGATTCGCGGCCGGCGAGATCGGGCACGTCGTCGTCGGCACCGACGGGGGCCCGCAGTGCATCTGCGGACGTGAAGGCTGCCTGGAGGCATGGCTGAGCGTGACCAGGCTCAGGGACGCGATCGCTGAAGCGCCCGAGGAGCGTGAGGAGATACTCCGCGACGCGGGCACGCGCATGGCGATCGCCATCGCCCCGATAGTGACCGCCCTTGATCTGTCGGAGGTCGTGCTCTCCGGTCCTGCCGATCTGCTGGGGGGCACGCTCATCGAAGCCGCCACCACGACCTTGCGTAACCGCACTCTCGAAGGCGTCTTCGACGACGTGGTGATCCGCCTGACCAGACAGGACGACATCGTGCTACGCGGAGCCGCCGTCATGGTGCTCTCGGGACAGCTGGGAGTCTCATAGTGGTATCGGCGGCCCCGACCGGCCTGGACGGCCGGTTCGTTCGTGTGGGCCTGGACATCGGCGGAACGAAGACCGACGCCGTCGCATTGAACGCCGGCGGCGAGATCATCGGACGTATCCGGCGCGCGAGCGGCTTCGGTGACGAGGCCGTCGTGGCCGACGTCGTCGACAGCGTTCGAGAGCTCAGCGCCGACGTCGGATTCGCGATCTCCGACGTCGCGAGTGTGGGTGTCGGAATTCCCGGCGTGGTGAACACCGAGCGGGGTCTTGTACTGCACGCCGTGAATCTCGGCGTGGCGTCTCTTGAACTCGCCGCTCGTGCCTCTGAGCGTCTTGGGGCCCCAGTCTCGGTGGAGAACGACGTCAAAGCCGCTGCGCTGGGCGCTGCAGCGCTGCGCGGAACCGCCGACAGCGCGTCGATCGCCTATCTCAACCTGGGCACTGGCGTGGCTGCGGGCATCGTCATCGGCGGGACACTGTGGCGCGGCTCGCGCGGCACGGCAGGCGAGGTCGGCCACATCTCGGTCGATCCGAACGGACGAGTGTGCGGGTGCGGTCAGCGCGGCTGCATCGAGACGCTCTGCGGAGGGGGCGCGCTGGCTCGCGCCTGGGGTCGTCCGGGGGCGCTGCCCGTCCGCGACATCTTCGACGCTGCCGACCGCGGTGACACGGAGGCCCTGCTGCTGCGTGCAGATCTCGCGCGTGGTGCCGCGGCTGCCGTTCGGGTGCTCGTGCTCAGCGCCGATGTCGAATCGGTTGTCATCGGTGGTGGACTCACCGCTCTCGGGGATCGCCTCAGCGACGGCATCCGAGCCGCCCTCATCGCCGACGCCGCAGGTTCACCCTTTCTGCGCTCCTTGCACCTCGACGATAGAATCGAACTGCTTCCGGCCGGTTCGCCTGCGGCCGCCTTCGGCGCCGCGCTGGTCGGAGTGGCTGCCGCCGAGAAGGAGACCGCTGTCCATGGCTGAAGTCGTCATCGTAGACAATCCCGATGTGGCCGGCGACCTCGTCGCCGAAGAGATCATGCGGCTCATCGCCGGTCGTCCTGACGCGGTGTTGGGCTTGGCGACAGGATCGACGCCGCTGCCGGTCTACGAGGCGCTGCGAGCGCGCGCATCGGGGATGGACCTCTCGCAGCTGCGCGGATTCGCACTCGACGAGTACGTGGGCATCGACCCCGGACATCCAGAGAGCTATCGCTCTGTCATCACACGTGAGGTCGTCGAACCGCTCGGGCTGAACCCTGACAACGTTCATGTCCCCAACGGCTCGACGGACGGTGTCGAGCATGCGGGAGCCGACTACGAGGCCGCGATCGAAGCCGCGGGTGGGGTCGATCTGCAGATTCTTGGAATCGGCACCGACGGGCACATCGGCTTCAATGAGCCCGGATCGTCTTTCGCGTCGCGCACCCGCGTCAAGACACTCACTCAGCGCACGCGCGAAGACAACGCCCGCTTCTTCGACTCCATCGACGACGTTCCGATGCACTGCATCACTCAGGGCCTCGGAACGATCCGCGACGCCAGGCACCTCGTGCTTCTCGCATTCGGAGAGGGAAAGGCTCGCGCAGTGGCGGAGGCACTCGAGGGGCCGGTGAGCGCCATGCTGCCTGCATCGGCGGTCCAGCTGCATGAGCATGTGAGCGTCGTCGTCGATGAGGCGGCGGCATCGCAGCTGAAGCTTGCCGACTACTACCGCCACGCGTTCGAGAACAAGCCCGCCTGGCAGGGTATCTGACGAGGCTTTGCTCGTCCGCTCTCCGTCGCTAATCGTGGAAAGCGCTCGGCCACGCGAGCGGAAGCAGGTGCTCGACGCTCAGCGGGGCCAGCGGGAGCGTGTCGAGATCGGCGGGAGTGATCCAGCGGAGCTCGGCGATCTCAGCCTGGACGCGCACAGCGGCAGCATCGATCGTGATCGAGAACGCGTCGGCGACTACCCGATGCCCTGGTTCGTTGGCGGCCGCCGACACGAACCGACCCAGCGGTCGAAGGGCGGCTTCTTCGATATGAAGGCCGAGCTCCTCGGCGAGTTCACGGATCAGGGTCTGTGCGGCGTTCTCATCCGGTTCCGGCTTGCCACCGGGCTGCATGAATCTGGTCGTGCCCTGCTTGCGCACCACCAGCACCCGGCCTTCGGCATCGTGGATCACAGCAGCGCTCACCAGGATGTCTGCTGCGGGGGAAACGCCTGCGACGTCGGCGGTCATCGCATGCTTCGTCGCCCGGCGAAGAGGCCGGCTGTGACGGCTACGACAGCGAATCCGAGGCCGACCCAGGTCTGATCCATCGACCACCAGGCGAGGGTCACGCCGAGATAGATCAGCAGTTCGACGGTTGCGCGCACGAACGGATGAAGTCTCAGGATGGGCTTCGGCGAGAGGAAGAGCGCCCATGCCAGCAATGCGAGCGCGGGGGCGCCGACGCCGAGGATGATGTTCCACGGGAGGGACCACATGGCAAAGCCCCACAGCGCCAGCGAGGCGATCGCGGTCACGAGCACGACGGCGCGGATGATATCGAGCGGAGTGATGTTCGGCCGGTTCACACCGGGAACCGTATCGGGGGCTTCGGGCATGCTCCCAGTCTATTCGGCGGGGGCAGTCGCCGAATCTTCGCCCTGAGGTGCTGGATCGGTGAGATCGTGGTCGACGTCCGGCGATTCTTCCGGAGGGGGAGTGAGTCCCAGCCGCGCCAGACGCGTGTTGAGCGGATACTGTACGCCGTCGTCGGTGACGTACTGGATCGTCACCGACGCGTTGAAGAGAATCTGGACGGCTGTCGGCCGCAGATCGATGACGCCCTTGCCCTGCGCATCGAGGACGATCTGGTCTGCGCCGTCCGAACTGCCGTTGATGAGTGCATGAACGGGGACGCCGGGAACGCCGACGATAGAGACGCTCACATGCGTCTTCAACGAGCTGTCGATCCAGGTCGAAGAGCCCGCGATGGTCACCGGCGCGGTCGGATCGGCGGGAACTGTCGGCTCGGGGGTCGGTTCGGGGGACGGCGTGGGGTCGGTTTCGTCGCCCTCGCCGGGGGTCGTCGGCTTCTCGGGCGTCGCGGGCGACGGTGTCGGCTCTGAGCCGTCAGCGCCCTGCGCGGGAGGAGCCGTCGTCACCGGAGGGGCGCGATCCGGCTCTGGAGTCGCGTCATCGACCTGACGTTCGACCTCTGGAGTCTGGTCTTCGTCGTTCGGAGGCTTCGGTGCCTCTGCGATCTCGAGGAGGAACGTGTCGTCTGTGTCGGCACCCTGGTCGGATTCGACTTCGGAGGAGATGGAGGAGTTGCCGACATCGCTGGCGCTCGGAAGTGATGTCGCCGCGTCAGCGTTGACCAGACCTGGCACGATGGTCGCCGCAGCGACGACCCCGGCGATCACGAGTGCGGCTGAACCGGCGCCGACGAGTGCCCCGATCCCCGTGATGGGTCCGCCGGCGATGCCACCTCCCGCGCTCCCGGCCCCGCCGCTGCCTTCCACAGGAAGTCCGAATGCGCCGGTGCTCGCGCCACCGACCGGGACGATGACTGCGCCTTCGAAGACACTGGACGGCATCGCCGCGACGGCGACGACAGGCGTCGCGCTCTGCAGCGTCGCCAGATAGCCTGCCGCGCCGGACACGCCGAGCACGAGCGGAAGGAGCACCAGAGCGAGCCGGTCGGAGATGTCTTTGGCTTCCACGGCGATGACGGCGCAGCGTACGCACTCGTCGATGTGCTGATCGAGACGCTTCTGATCGCGAGTGCTGAGGTTTCCTCGGGAGTGCGCACCGAGATGCTCGATCGTCCAACGGCACTCGGAACCGGATCCGGCGTTGCGAAGGTGGGCCTGGATCCACGCTTCGCGAAGACCCTCCCGCGCGCGAAACGCCAGTTGCGAGACGGCCCCCGCCTTCATTCCCAGCAGAGGTGCGACTTCAGCCGGCTTCATCTGCTCGATCTCGGTGTACCAGAGCACTTCCTGCCAGCGTGAAGGAAGGCTTCGGAAGGCCTGTGCAGTCAGGTCGCGATCGAGTGCTTCGTCCGCAGCTGCTTCGGTCGTGTCGGGGTCGACGACGCTTTCGAGCTCATAGATGGGCGTTTCTCGGCGAGAACGGCCCCAGGCCGCCGCCGTGTTACGGATGCTGGTGAACAGGTACGCGCGGAACGAACCGTTCGGTCCGCCGCCCTTGAGTATCGCCTGATAGATGCGCGTGTAGGACTCTTGCACCAGGTCGTCTGGATCGATGCTCGACGTGATCGAACGGGCCACGGACTTGCCCGAAAGATAGTGCCGTCTCCAGAGTTCGCTGAATGCTCCTCGGTCACCCGATCGGGTGCGAAGGATCAGATCGACGTCGGCTGTCGCCGCAGAGCTGGAGTGGTCGTGTCTAGGCAATGTCATCCATGGTCTGTGGGGTGCGGTTGCGGTCCCACGTGAGGTGGCGCGTGACGCTCATACGCCTCCGACATTCTCTCCCGAAATATCTTGCAGATCCACCCCTGTGGATAAGTCGCAGCGAACTCTGACGATCTTCGGCGTTCTGCGTAATGAACCACGGTCGCCGTCGTCTCATCAATGAGAGATGGTCACGTGAATTCCTCCGGGGGGCGGAATCAGCACCGGTGGGGAACGGTCGGGTGGGCTGGGAGCCTCGGGGGAGGAGTTCCCACGCCCACCCATGCTCGTGACTCCCTCGCCACTCGCCAGGGACCAGCGCTCGCCACAACACAGTGTCAGTTTCTTGCCACAACATAGTGTCAGTTTCAGCGACTCGCCCTAGCGGGAGATCGCGGCGCCCGTCTGGACATGCCGCACGCGCAACTGCGCATCCAGCACGACGGCGTCACCGAGATGGCCAGGCGCCAGCTGGCCGAGCTGCGCTCCGAGACCGATGGCCTCTGCGGGCGTCTGCGTCAGCGCTCGTATCGCTTCGTCCAGAGACACACCGGCGTGCACTGCCCGCTGAAGCGCGACATCCTGGGTGAGTGTCGAGCCGGCGATCGATCCGCTCTCGTCGGTGCGTGCGATCCCGTCGGTGACTGTCACCTTCACCGCCCCCAGGTCGTAGCTGCCGTCGGCGCTGCCTGCGGCGGCCATCGCGTCCGTGACGAGCGCGACGTGGCCGGGCGCGGCGTCGAAGAGTAGCTTGATCACCGCTGGACTGAGATGTACGTCGTCGGCGATCGCCTCCAGCACCACTCTGCGGTCCGCCGCCGCGGCGAGCACAGGACCAGGCGCCCGGTGGTGGATCCCTGGCATCGCATTGAACGCGTGTGTGAGGATCGTCGCTCCGGCATCGAACGCGCGCGCGGCCTGATCGGCATCCGCGCTCGTGTGTCCGACCGCGGCGGCGGCACCGGCCTCGACGATCAACCGGATCGCGTCGAGGCCACCGTGAAGTTCTGGCGCGATAGTGACCTGGCGCACGGTTGCGTCGCCGGCCTCGAGCAAGCGACGCACATCGTCGATCTTCGGTTCACGCAGCAGCGAAGGGTCGTGCGCACCGTGGTGAGCGGGGTCGAGGAACGGGCCCTCAAGGTGCGAGCCGAGGATATCGGCATCCGTCGCCATCATCTCAGCGATCTCGCCCACGCGCCGCACGAGATCGTCGAGCGGCGCAGTCACCAGCGAGATCACCGCGCGGGTCGTGCCATGCGCCCGGTGCAGGGCACGAGCGGTGCGGATCGCGTCCGTGCCGTCGTCGAACGATGCGCCGGCGCCGCCGTGGCCGTGGATATCGATGAACCCCGGAGCCAGGATGGCGCCGGGGCCGGCGATCTCCGCAGCGTCCATCACGAGGTCGGCCGGGGCCCAGTCGGTCCCGGTGCCCGTCGCCGCCACGCGTCCCTCGTCGAACCGCACCCAGGCATCCGAAGTGTGGGAGCCGCCCGAGATGAGATGGGCGGAGTGGATCACAACGGCAGTCATTGACTGCTCCACTCGATCTCGGGCGGACGATGTCCGCCCCATCCCGCCGCGTCCCAGACGGTGGCTACGGCTCCGATGCGCTCTCGGAACGACGCCCAGTCGCGATCGGCGGCGCGAGACCACGCCACTTCGGCGATGGCGGCCGCACGCGGAAAGAACAACTGATCGAGCTCGACGAGAGAGGGAGCGGTCTCCGTCCACAGTGGAGCCTCGACGCCGAGGATCGCCTCGCGAGGCAGCGCGGGGACGACCTCGTCCGGCTCCCAGTTGTAGGCGGTCTCCAGATCGATCAATGCGGCCCAGTCAAGTCCGACGGGGAAGTCTGCATCGTATTTCTGGTCGAGGTAAGCCACATCAGAAGGTGACATCACGACAGATCCGCCGCGTTCTGCGAAGCGCACAGCTTCAGCGGCCTGGTCGGCCTTGGCCTGCACGCTTCCCCAGTACTGCCCGACGGTGCCCTCGGCGACCATGGCCGAGCCTGCCTCATGCCACAGCATGGGCGTCTTGCCGAGCCCTGCAGCCAACGTGCTGATACGCTCCACGAACGAGTCGAAGTCCGGCTGCGCCGTGCCCAGGGCTTCGTCGCCGCCGAGGTGCAGATAGGGTCCCGGCGTCAGCGCGGCCACTTCGCTGACGACATCACGCAGAAAATCCCAGGTCGCCTGGTCATGGATCTTCACCGAGGAATGCCCGACACCCCACCCGAGATATGGCTCACCTGCGACCGGCAGCGCCTGCCCGAGATCGTGTGATTGTTCCAGGAGTGCCTCGTTCATCACCGGCGCTTCGACGAGGTCGGGATACCCCAACCCGATCGCATGGGTGTGGCCGGGCAGATCGAGCTCCGGCACCACGACCATGTGGCGAGCCACGGCGTAGCGGACGATCTCGCGGAAGTCGTCTTTCGTGTAGAAGCCGCCGGGCCTGTTGAGCGTCGACGTCGTCGAGCCGAGTTCGGTCAGCAGCGGGCGGCTGTCGATCTGCAGGCGCCACCCTTGGTCGTCTGTGAGGTGCAGGTGCAGGCGGTTGAACTTCAAGGAGGAGGCACGGTCGATATAGGCCTTGATCGTGGCCACGTCGAAGAATGTGCGCGCCACGTCGAGCATCACCCCGCGGTACGCGTAGCGCGGGGTGTCTTCGATGGTCACTCGCGGGAGAGTGCAGCCATCGTCGCTGACGGCGAGAAGTTGACGCAGCGTCTGGACGGCGTAGAACAGACCCGCGGCAGAGCCCTCTATATGTGCGGTATCGCCGATGCGCAATGCGTAGCACTCGGCATCTGCGTCGTCGTCTGGAGTGCGTAGCGCCAGGACGACGTCGCCTGCACGTTCTGCATCGGCTGTGATGTCAAGGTGCAATCCCGTGCGCTGGGCGATGGCTTCTGCGAGGACGGATGCCGTGGCATCCGCCGCCTCACGATCGCTGCCGTCCTTCACGACGATGCGGGTGCTCGGCGTCACGGGGAACGTTCCCGGCGCGGAGAGCATGGAAGCCGGCAGCGGAACAAGTGGAAAGACCATGAACAAAACCTACCCTCTCGGCGCGGCGACAGCCAGGCCGCGCGACTACTGTGGGTGTGGAGAATTCCGCTAAGCTCGAATCGTCGCGACTGGCGTCTGGGTGGGTCACCACCGGGGAGCGACTGTTACGGAATTCGACCGCGCGCCTGGGCCGATGCAACTAGACCGTCCGCTGCGCGGACGAACTGATGCGTTTCGACACGTCTACTTCGCGGACGTGATCAACGACCGAATTCTGATGAAAAGAGGACGATATGACCGATCCGTACTTCAACGCCCCGCTCTCCGAAGTCGATCCAGAGATCGCCGAGGTTCTCGATCGAGAACTGAACCGCCAGCGCACATTCCTCGAGATGATCGCATCCGAGAATTTCGTGCCCGTCTCCGTGCTGCAGTCGCAGGGCTCGGTGCTCACCAACAAATACGCTGAGGGGTACCCCGGCCGCCGCTACTACGGCGGTTGCGAAGAGGTCGACGTCGCAGAGTCGCTGGCCATCGAGCGGGTGAAGTCGCTCTTCGGCGCAGAATTCGCCAACGTTCAGCCCCACTCCGGTGCCACGGCCAACGCCGCAGTCCTGCACGCCATCGCCCGACCCGGCGATACGCTGCTCGGCCTGTCGCTGGATCACGGCGGTCACCTCACGCACGGCATGAAGATCAACTTCTCGGGCCGGCTCTACAACATCGTCGCGTATGGAGTGGACCCTGAGACCTCGCTCGTCGACATGGACGAGGTGCGTCGTCTGGCGCTCGAGCACAAGCCGAAGGTCATCGTCGCGGGCTGGTCGGCATACCCCCGTCACCTCGACTTCGCGAAGTTCCGCGAGATCGCGGATGAGGTCGGCGCTCTGCTCTGGGTCGACATGGCGCATTTCGCAGGACTTGTCGCCGCAGGCGTGCACCCCAACCCCGTACCGCACGCGCACGTCGTCTCGTCGACCGTGCACAAGACCATCGGCGGTCCGCGCTCCGGATTCATCCTCACGAACGACGCCGACATCGCGAAGAAGATCAACTCTGCGGTCTTCCCCGGTCAGCAGGGCGGTCCGCTCATGCATGTGATCGCCGCGAAGGCGACGGCGTTCAAGCTCGCGGCCACACCGGAGTTCAAGGATCGCCAGGTGCGCACCATCAGCGGCGCCGCGATTCTCGCCGACCGCCTCACGCAGCAGGATGTCACCGACGCCGGTATCGCCGTTCGATCCGGTGGCACCGATGTGCACCTCGTACTCGTTGACCTGCGTGACGCCGAGATCGACGGAAAGCAGGCCGAAGACCTGCTGCACGACATCCACATCACGGTGAACCGCAACGCGGTGCCGAACGACCCGCGTCCGCCGATGGTCACCTCTGGGCTGCGCATCGGCACATCCGCTCTGGCGACACGTGGATTCGGTGACGCCGAGTTCACTGAGGTCGCTGATGTGATCGCGCTCGCGCTGCTGCCCGGCGCAGATGTTGCCGCGCTGAAGGCTCGCGTTGACGCTCTCGCAGGCGCGTTCCCGCTGTACCCGGAACTGCAGCAGTAATCACCACCCCGTTTCGCGAGAAACGTCGAACTGCATGGGAAGCGGGTTCTGCACCCGTTTCCCATGCACGAACAACTTTCTCGCCAGCTGACCTGAAGAGGACTCTGATGAGCGCGAAGATTCTGGATGGAAAGACCGCGGCAGCGGCGATCAAGAGCGAGCTCGCCGACAGGGTGGCGGCATTGCGTGCGCGCGGCGTCACCCCTGGCATCGCCACAGTGCTGGTGGGAGCTGACCCTGCGTCACAGCTGTACGTGGGAATGAAGCACCGCCAGTCCGAAGCGATCGGGATGAACTCTATCCAGCGCGAGCTGCCGGCTGACGCCACCCAGGAGCAGGTCGAGGCGTTGATCGACGAACTCAACGCCGACGACACCTGCCATGGTTACATCGTGCAGTTGCCGTTGCCGAAGCACCTCGACACCGACGCCATCCTCGAGCGCATCGACCCAGACAAGGATGCTGACGGTCTGCATCCGACCAACCTCGGGCGCCTGGTCCTGAACGTCAACGCACCGATTCTCACGCCGTTGCCGTGCACGCCTCGCGGTGTGATCGAGCTGCTGCTGCGCAACGACTACGACCTGAGCGGCAAGCACGTCGTCGTCGTCGGTCGTGGCGTCACGATCGGACGCTCGATCGGTCTGCTGCTGACGCGCCGCGACCTCAACGCCACAGTCACGCTCACGCACACCGGCACGGTCGACATGTCGAAACACCTGCGGGAGGCTGACGTCATCGTCGCCGCCGCGGGTGTCAAGCACCTCATCCGAGCCGAGGACGTCAAAGCGGGCGCTGCAGTGCTCGATGTCGGTGTGACGCGCGAGCACGACCCCGAAAGCGGCAAGTCGAAGGTATACGGCGACGTGCACCCCGACGTCGCAGAGGTCGCAGGGTTCATCTCTCCGAACCCCGGCGGCGTCGGACCGATGACCGTCGCGCTGCTCATGACGAACGTTGTCGAGGCGGCAGAGCGGCTGACCGTCGCAGACTGACCGTCAGCGCGACGGGCGTGAGCCAGCGCGCGGGTGAGCTACAGCTCGTCCAGCATGCGTCGTTGTTCGGGGGTGAGTCCGTCGTCGAGGTCGGCCCGCTCTGGCTTCGCCTGCGGCGGCGCAGTGCGAGGAGCGGATGGCGCGGCATCCGCTCGCGACACCTTGGAGGCGACCGAGCCGATGACTGCCCCGGTCTTCGTCTCGATCCTGTCGTCGACGAGGTCGTAGATCACCCATGCGATGAGCAGATAGACCGGGGGCAGGGCATAACCCCAGAACCATCCGCTGACGTTCACCCCGCTCAGAAGCACGGTGAGCACCCAGATGATCAACTCGACGACGAAGACGAGGCCGTACTGGACGACCTTCTCGCCGACCTTCGTGCGCGATGCAGCAGACTTCGCAGCCGAGCCCCGAAACGCTCGTAGCATTGCAGGTTTGACGGCGAGGGTCGCCGACGTCAGGATCACCGATGCCCATAGTGCGTGCAGCCCGACACTGACGCTGCGCATCAGCAGCCCGATCGTCAGCAGCACGGCGACGTTGAAGACGTAGAGGGAGACGGCGCGGACAGCCAGCTTCTTCATGCGCTCACCCCGCGGGCTGGTACTCGATGCCGGTGATGCGGGCGTGCTCGTCGAAACGGAACGTCGCCGCCCCGGAGGCGTCGGTGACGACCGCGCCGGTGAAGGCCTCGTCGGCCCACTGCAGGTTCCATCCCGCGAGGCGTGCCGCATCCCACACCGACGAGCGCGCATCGCTGAGCTGGAGCCCGGAGAGGATGCGCGGAGCGATCATCGCGGCCTCGCGAACGGTGGTCGGCGCGACCGGCGCGTCGAGAAGGAAGACGGCCCGAGTGCCACCGCCCACCGGAGCGGAGTAATAGGGCGAACGACCGGTGATCTCGGTCGCGACAGTGCCGATCTGGTGGGAAGTCTCGGCGATCCACGCGTCCAGGTCGGACCCGGTGTCGTCGGGGAAGGGAAGCTCGGACTGGCTCAACGCGGCGATGTCGTACTGCGTGCCGTAATCGCGCAGCTGAGCAGCGATGCCCTGGGCGTCTCCCTGCGGGTGAGCCCAGGCCCACATCAGCGACCGCGGGCCCGGAGCGATCGTCGCGATGAGGTGCGGTCGCGTCACGAGCTGACGGGTGGGGTCGGCCTTCGAGGTGAACGTGAGGGTTCCCGCTGCCATGTCGGCATCCCAGCGGTTGTCGCCGAGCTCGTCGACGGCGGTGCTGAGAGCGTCCTGACGGAGAGCGGCGAAGATGGCGGCGCGGTCGGCGAGGGGCTGGAGAGCTGCGAAGGTCATGTGCCTAGTTTGGCGGGCGATCCTATGATTGCGCCACCGGTGCGCAGGCCGACGTGCAGCGAAGCACTCGGCCGCCCGCCGCTGACCCGGTACGAAACGGGATGGATCTGCGTCAGCGACGGGCGGACGAGCAGTCAGGGAAGACGCGCGGCATACTGCTCTCTTATGACCGGCCGCGTGTCTGGTTCGAGGCGGGCGGTCGAATCCGTCGGCCAGTTCGGCGCGGTGCCTTCGAGGCCCCAGGCTGCCTGCGCGGCGGCCCCCAGAGCCACGTACTCACCGGGTGCAGGCACGATGACCGGCGCATCGAACACCTGCGCGGCGATCCGTGCCACCGCATCGTTGTGCGCTGCACCGCCGACGAGCAGAATCCGCTCTGCTTCGACGCCGTGAGCGCGGATGCGGTCAAGTCCCTCGGCGAGTCCGCACAGGACGCCCTCGATCGCGGCTCGAGCGAGATTCTCACGACTCGTCGCGGCCAGCGTCATACCGAACAGTGTGGCGCTGGCGTCGGGGAGGTTGGGTGTGCGTTCACCTTCGAACCACGGCTGCAGCACCAGCCCTCCGGCGCCGGGCTCTGCCGCGAGTGCCAATCGGGCGAACTCGGCGTGGTCCACGCCGAGCAGGGATGCCGTGGCGTCGAGTACTCGCGCGGCGTTGAGTGTCGCGACCAGGGGCAGGAACCCGCCGGCGGCGTCGGCGAACCCGGCCACAGCACCGGCCGGGTCGGCGACGGCGACATCGGTCACGGCGAACACCGTGCCGCTCGTGCCGATCGATACTCCGATGTCTCCGCTGGCGGCTCCCATTCCGAGCGCCGCCGCGGCGTTGTCGCCTGCGCCGGCGGTGACGATGAGTCCGCTTCTCCCCGGCACATGTTCGCTCGGCCCCAGGACACGGGGGAGCACGATGGCGCCGGCGTCGCGCCGCAGGGCGGCGGCGACGAGGTCGCGGTCGTACTCGTTGCGCACCGGATCGAAGTACCCGGTGCCGCTGGCATCGGAGCGGTCCGTGACGAGCTGGTCGAGGACGGGTCCCATCGGCGAGTCATTCTGCGGTCCGTAGCCCCGCAGTCGCCAGGTGAGCCAATCATGGGGGAGTGCGATCGCCGCGATGCGAGCGGCGTTCTCCGGCTCAACGTCTGCCATCCATCGCAGCTTCGATGCGGTGAAGGACGCGACCGGTACGACGCCGGTGCGCCGTGCATACTCAGCGGCGCCGATCTCGGAGGTCAGTGTTGCTGCGGCATCGGCTGAACGTGTGTCGTTCCACAGCAGCGCAGGGCGAATCACTGTTCCTTCGGCATCGAGAGCGACGAGACCGTGCTGCTGGCCGGCCACGCCGATGGCGCTGACGCCGTCAAGCCCGCCGGCGGCAGCGATCGCCTCCTGCAGGGCTTCCCACCAGGCGGTGGGATCGACTTCAGTTCCTTCGGGGTGTCCCGCTCGTCCGGAGCGGATGACCGCTCCGGACGAAAGGTCGCGGATGACGACCTTGCAGCTCTGCGTCGATGAGTCGACGCCTGCCACCAGCGCAGTCTCAGTGCGAGGCACGGTCAGCGCGCACCGAGCAGGTGTTCAGTGGCGAGCTGCTGCAGCCGCACGAAGCCGAAGCTCTTGCCGCCGAAGTAGGCGTCCGCGTCGAAGTCCTCATATGCGCTGCGGTCGGCCAACAGGTCGTCATATGATTCGCCGGGGTTCAGCGTCGGCACCGAGAGCTCATCGACCTTGGCCACGGCCAGGGCTTCTTGAACCTCGGGATCGGCGCGGAACGCCTTCGCGCGCTCTTTGAGGAGCAGGTACATGCGCATGTTGGCCGCAGCGGACTCCCACACGCCCGACTCGTCTTCGGTGCGCGAGGGCTTGTAGTCGAAGTGACGCGGACCGTCGTAGGCCGGGGACCCGCCGGGGCCGCCGTTCTCCAGAAGGTCGACGAGCGAGAACGCGTTGTGCAGATCGCCGTGGCCGAACACGAGATCCTGGTCGTACTTGATGCCGCGCTGACCGTTGAGGTCGATGTGGAAAAGCTTCTCGTGGAAGAGTGCCTGTGCGATTCCTGCAGTGAAGTTCAGTCCCGCCATCTGCTCGTGTCCGACCTCGGGGTTCACGCCGAAGAGCTCGGGTCGTGCCAGTGAGTTGGTGAAGGCGATCGCGTGCCCGAGCGTCGGCAGCAGGATGTCGCCGCGGGGCTCGTTGGGCTTCGGCTCGATCGCGAAACGAATGTCGTACCCCTTGTCGGTGACGTACTCACCGAGCAGGTTGACGGCTTCGCGGTAGCGTTCCAGAGCCTGACGCACGTTCTTGGCCGTGTCGTACTCGGAACCTTCGCGACCACCCCAGAGCACGAAGGTCTTCGCGCCGAGCTCTGCGCCGAGGTCGAGCTGGCGGAACACCTTTCGGAGGGCGTACCGGCGCACGTCACGGTCGTTCGAGGTGAAGCCGCCGTCCTTGAACACGGGTGCGCTGAACAGGTTCGTGGTGACCATCGGGACGACGAGGCCGGTCGCTTCGAGCGCGCCCTTCAGCCGATCGATCTGGCTCTGACGTTCTGCGTCGGTGGAGCTGAAGGCGAACAGATCGTTGTCATGGAATGTCAAGCCGTATGCGCCCAGTTCGGCGAGCTTCTCGACGGCGTGAACGACATCGAGTTGCGGTCGCGTCGGACCGCCGAAGGGATCGTTGCCGTTGTAGTCGATCGTCCAGAGACCGAAGGAGAACTTGTCTTCGCGGGTGGGGGTGGGCATGGCTGCTCCTATGCAACGAGGGTCAATATAAGTTGTGGTAGACAACATAAGCCATGATCGACCGCTCCGCAATCGCTGTCCGGCAGAATGCTCAATCGCCCCGCGGGGCGGCAGTCGATTCGCGCACGATGAGCGTGGTCGGCATCCGGATGGGCTCGGGCCGGCGTCCTTTCAGAACGTCGAGCAGCATATGAGCCGCTGCCGTTCCCATCTCGGGCAGAGGCTGCCGGACGGTCGTGAGTTGCGGTGTGTGCGATCCGGCATCGAGGATGTCGTCGAAGCCGACCACGGAGATGTCTGTGGGTACCCGAAGACCGCGTTCAGCGGCGATGCGCATCATCTCGATCGCAGACAGGTCGTTGGCGGCGAAGACGGCCGTCGGCATGTTCGGCAGGTCGAGGATCGCGTTGGCGGCCGCCGTCGAATCGGCCGCGCGGTATCCGCCGTCGGCGACGAGCGCAGGGTCGTACGTCAGGCCCGCCGACTCGAGTGCGCTTCGATACCCGCGCTCGCGTTCCTGAGCCGATTCGAGGTCGGTGCGTCCGCGGAGATGCGCGATTCGGCGGTGACCGAGTGACAGGAGATGCTCGGTGGCCGCGCGAGCGCCCTCGAAGTTGGCGACGCTCACCGTGGCGGAATCGTCTGCGCCGACATGGGGGTCGACCGCGACGATCGGCACCGAGGTCTCTGCGCGTGTTGTGGTGGGGGTGACCAGAATGGCTCCGTCGATGAGAGTGCCCCCCAAGCGCGAGAGAGAGCGGCGCTCCCAACCGAGATGGTTGCCGGCTGAGACTGTTCCGGCGTACGCGAGCACGTCGTAGTCGGTGTTCTCCAGAGCGGTCGACACGCCTCTCAGTAGCTGCAATGCGAACGGCTCGAACTCGGCGACGAGTACGCCGATGACATTCGTGCTGCTCCTGCGCATGGAAGTGGCGATGAGTGAGCTTTCGTAGCCGAGTTCCGAAACGACTTTCAAGACGTTGGACATCGTCTCCGCAGACACGCCGTACCGTCCGTTGATCGCCTTGGAGACGGTCGCGACGGAGACTCCTGCGGCGAGGGCGACATCATGGATCGTGGTCCGACGGTTCATGGACTCACTCTAGCCCGATCGTAGAAAACGTTATCGATAACGATTGACATACGCCGTGAGGAGGTGTCAGAGTATGCGTCACAGCATATTGGTGTTGGTCACAACAAATTGAATTTCCTGGCGTCGGCCAGGGCGCCTCGCCGCTTGCACAGCGGTGCAGTCACTCGATGAAGAGGAGAACACGGCATGAAGTCACGCAACGCTCGGGGATCGGCGGCAGCTGTCGCGGCCCTGATGGCACTGAGCCTCACCGCCTGCTCTGGCGGAGCAGATGAGGCCGGAGAGAACGGAGAGGTCACTCTCACGATGTGGCACAACTCCACCACAGGCGACGGCAAGCAGTACTGGGACGACGCCGCCGCCGCGTTCAACGAAGAGAATCCTGAGGTGACCATCAAGGTCACCTCCATTCAGAACGAAGACATGGACGGAAAGCTTCAGACGGCGGTGAACTCGGGTGACATGCCTGACATCTTCATGGCTCGCGGTGGTGGCAAACTCGCAGACATCGTCGAGGCGGGCAAGGTCAAAGATCTCACGGGACTGATCGACGACGACGTGAAGACGGCGTTCGGCGAAGCGCCCTTCGCAGCGTTCACCGTCGACAGCAAGATCTACGGAATGCCCAGCGCCGTGCTGCCCGGCGGCATCTTCTACAGCAAGGATCTGTTCGAACAGGCAGGCATCACGGAAGAACCCGAGTCATTGGACGACCTCGAGGGTGCGGTAGACAAACTCAAGAGTGCAGGCATCGCGCCGATCTCGCTCGGCGCGAAGGCTGCGTGGCCCGCTGCGCACTGGTACTACTTCTTCGCGCTGCGCGCCTGCGACCAGGACATCGTCTCCAACCTCGCGACAGACCCCGATTTCACGGATGAGTGCTGGCTGACCGCTGCGGAGAATCTGGCCGAGTTCGCGGGCATCGAGCCGTTCAACGACGGGTTCTTGACCACCTCTCCGCAGGAGGGCGCGAACTCGTCAGCCGGTCTGGTGGCGAATCACAAGGCCGCGATGGAGCTGATGGGGGCGTGGAACGTCGGCGTGATCGCGAGCCTGACGCCCGATGAGCAGCCCCTTCCTGACCTCGGCTGGTTCCCGTTCCCCGAGGTGAGCGGAGGGGCAGGCGGAGCAGGCGCGATGATGGGCGGAGTCGACGGCTACGCGTGCGCAGCTGACTCGCCGGCGGCGTGTGAGGAATTCCTGAACTTCGTCTCGTCGACCGAGTGGCAGGAGAAGTACGCGGTTGCCTTCCAGACCATCCCTGCATCACAGGATGCCACGAGCGCTGTCACTGACCCGTCGCTGATTCCGCTGATGGAGGCGTATACCAATGCACCGTACGTGTCACTGTGGCTCGACACCGCACTCGGTCAGAACGTCGGCAACGCGCTGAACGTCGGCGTCGTGGAGATGCTCGCAGGCCAGGGCAGCCCCGACAAGCTCGTGGAGCAGATCACAACCGCTGCGTCGAGGGGCTGAGACCGGCGATGATCACCACCCAGGTATCGGCGACCGTCGTGCCTGAGAAGAACGCTCCTACCGGGGCCGGCGAGCCGCCGACCCCGGTACGGCGTCCGCGTCGCGTCGACTGGCGCAAGCGCGGTGAGATCGCGCTTCTCTCAGGCCCTGCTCTGATCGTCTTCGTCGGCTTCGTCATCTTTCCGGTGGTGATGGCCGCCTTCTACGGCTTCTTCAAATGGAACGGCTTCGGCTGGCCGACCGAGTTCGTCGGGCTGAACAATTACATTCTGATCTGGCAGGACGACACCTTCCGAGAGGCGGTCACGCATAATTTCGCCATCGTGGTGCTCTCGCTGGTGATGCAGGGCCCGATCGCGATCCTGTTCGCGCTGCTGCTGAACCAGAAGATCCGCGGCCGATCGATCATCCGTGTCCTCATCTTCATGCCCTACGTGATCTCCGAGGTCATCGTCGGCATCGGGTGGAGCCTGATGATGCAGGACGCAGGTGCCCTGAACTCGCTGCTGGAAAAATGGGGCCTCGGCGAGTTCCAGCAATCATGGCTCGCTGACCCGTCCATCGCGATCTGGACGCTGATGGTCATCATCACCTGGAAATACATCGGCTTCGCCGTCATCCTCATGCTGGCCGGTATGCAGTCGATTCCGGACGAGCTCTACGAAGCCGCGGCGATCGACGGCGCGGGCTTCTGGAAGATCCAGCGGCACATCACATTGCCGCTGCTGGGGCCGACGCTTCGTATCTGGGCGTTCCTGTCGATCATCGGTTCTCTTCAGCTGTTCGACCTCGTCAACATCATCTGGGGTCAGTACATCGCCGCGACCGCCGGAACCTCCACGATGGCGACCTACATGTACCAGAACGGACACCTCGCGGGCAGTTACGGCTACGGCAACGCCGTCGCGGTGATGCTGTTCCTCATCTCGCTGGTGATCGCCCTCGTGTACCAGCGCTTCGTGCTGCGTCGCGACACCCAGGGGGCCGTGACCGGAGCAAGCGGAAGGAAGCGCAAATGACCACCGACGCTCTGCCCACCTCTGTGCTCGTCCAGCCGTCGGGTCGTGGCGGCCGACGACGCGCGCCCAAGGTGCGCTGGGGCAGCCCGGGCGTCTACCTCGTCGCGATCGTCCTGATCACCGTCTGCATCACGCCGGTGCTGTACATCATCATCGGCGGGTTCCGTACGAACTCGCAGATCACCCTGGATCCGTCAGGGATGCCCGCGCCGTGGCAGATCGCCAACTACGGCGATGTGCTGGCAAGCTCCGAGTTCTGGACCGCGATGCTCAACTCGACGATCGCCGCCGTCGGCACCACCGTCGGCGCCGTCGTCTTGGGCGTCATGGCCAGCTATGTGATCGCCCGGTACGACTTCGGAGGCAGAGGGGTGATGTACTCACTCTTCGCAGCAGGGCTCATGTTCCCGATCACCGTCGCGATCACGCCGTTGTATCTGATGATCCGCAACCTCGGGCTGGTCAACAGCTTGGCAGGCATCATCCTGCCGCAGATCGCGTTCGCGCTGCCGGTGACGATCATCATCCTCGTTCCGTTCCTCAGGGCGATCCCGAAGGAGCTCGAAGAGGCTGCGGCGATCGACGGCGCCTCCCGCCTTGGGTTCTTCTGGCGCATGGTCATACCGCTGAGCCTTCCCGGCGTGATAACCGTCGGCATCCTCGCTTTCGTCGGGTCGTGGAACGGCTACATGCTGCCACTGTTCATCCTCAGCGACCAGAGTCTGTTCACCCTTCCCCTGGGTGTGCAGAACTTCGCTTCGCAGTACTCGGTCGACACCGCACGTGTGCTCGCGTACACCTCACTGTCGATGGTGCCCGCGCTCGTGTTCTTCAGCCTGTTCGAGCGCCGCATCGTCGGCGGACTCAGCGGGGCGGTCAAAGGGTGAGCATCATGGAAGAGAGATACGTGTCAATCGCACCGGCGGGAGTTCCCGCAATGCCTGCAGTCTCCGAGCGAGTGCGCGAGCTTCACGCGCAGATGACGCTCGACGAGAAACTCGCGCAGATCGTCGGATACTGGCTCGATCAGAACGGCGTCGTCGCTCCGATGCAGTCGGAGATGGTGGTCGGACAATCCGATGCCGCGCATCTGAAGGAGGCGACAAAGAATGGTCTCGGTCACTACACACGCGTGTACGGTACCCGGCCGGTCGACGCTGCCGAGCGGGCGGCGTGGCTCTGGCAGGAGCAGCGGCGGCTGAAGCGCGAGACCCGTCTCGGGATTCCGGCGCTCGTGCACGAGGAATGCCTCACCGGTCTCGCTGCGTGGAAGGCGGCGACATTCCCGACGCCCTTGGCGTGGGGCGCCTCATTCAACCCGGAGCTCGTGCAGGAGATGGCAGCGCTGATCGGCGAGTCGATGCGCGATCTCGGCGTGCATCAAGGACTGGCGCCCGTGCTCGACGTCGTTCGAGATCCCCGCTGGGGCCGCGTCGATGAGTGCATCGCAGAGGATCCGTATGTGGTCGGCGTGCTGGGAACCTCATACGTCACCGGACTTCAGTCGGCAGGCATCCACGCGACCCTCAAGCACTTCATCGGCTACTCAGGATCGCGGGCGGGGCGAAATCATGCGCCCGTCTCTGCGGGGCCGCGCGAGATCGCAGACACCTTCCTGCCCCCTTTCGAGATGGCGTTGTTCGACGGGAAAGCGCGCTCGGTGATGAACTCCTACGCGGAGATCGACGGCGTGCCGGTCGGATCGAGCGGTGAGTACCTGACCGACCTGCTGCGCGAGCGCTGGGGGTTCGACGGGGTCGTCGTCGCCGACTATTTCGCCGTCGCCTTCCTTGAGGTGATGCACGCGGTCGCTGCGGATCGGGGCAGCGCAGCCGCTGCCGCGCTGACTGCAGGAATCGACGTCGAGCTTCCCACCGGGGATGCCTATCTCGCGCCCCTTGTAGAGCGGGTCCGCGCCGGAGAGCTCGATGAGGCGTACGTGGATCGCGCCGTGCTGCGCGCCCTCTCCCAGAAGGAGGAGCTGGGTCTGCTGGAGGCCGATGTCTTCGAAGACGATGCGCCCGCGGACATCGATCTCGACTCGCCGCGCCATCGTGACGTCGCGCGGCGCCTTGCGGAGCAGTCGATCGTGCTGTTGTCGAATGACGGCATCCTGCCGCTGGTCGAAAAGCCCGAGTATCCGGCAAAGATTGCGGTGATCGGACCGAATGCCGATCGTGCAGAAGCGCTGATGGGCTGCTACTCGTTCGCCAATCACGTGCTCGCGCACCATCCGGAGTTTCCGATCGGTTTCAAGATCCCGACCTTCCTTGAGGCCTTCACCGCCGAGACAGGGGCGGAGGTCAGCTACGCGCAGGGGGCGGAAGTCGAGAGCGAAGACCGCTCCGGTTTCGCCGCTGCCGTCGCGGCCGCGACAGATGCCGACGTGGCCGTCGTCGTCGTCGGCGATCAGGCCGGGCTGTTCGGTCGCGGCACGGTGGGCGAGGGCAATGACTCGGAGACGCTCGATCTGCCGGGCGTGCAGCGCCAACTCGTCGAGGCTGTCGTGGCCACAGGCACACCTGTCGTCATGATCGCTCTGACCGGGCGTCCCTATGCGATCGGCTGGGCGCTGGACGGAGAGGACCGTCCAGCAGCGGTACTGCAGTCGTTCTTCCCCGGCGAAGAGGGCGGGACCGCGTTGGCACGCGTACTCACCGGACAGGTCAACCCTTCGGGACGGATGCCCGTATCGCTGCCGCGCGCAGCGGGAGCGCAGCCGTTCACGTACCTGCACCCGCCTTTGGGCGGTGCGTCGGAAGTCACGGCTACCGACCCCACGCCGGTGCGTCCGTTCGGTTTCGGACTGTCGTATTCCGCGATCGAGTACAGCGAACTCGTCGTCGATGCAGAAGTCGCCGCCGGCGACCGCTTCACCGCGGCGGTCACCGTGACCAATACGGGCCAGTATCGCGCAGACGACGTCGTGCAGTTGTACGGCCATGACGTCGTCGCGTCTGTGACTCGCCCTGTGGCGCAGTTGCTGGGCTTCCAACGGGTCACTCTCGATCCCGGTCGCTCGGTCAGGGTCACGTTCTCGGTGCCGACGCAGCGACTTGCGTTCAGCGATCGCTCGATGATGCGCGTGGTCGAGCCAGGCGCCGTGGAGGTGTGGGTGGGTGCCGACGCGGCAGCGACCGCGGCCTCGGGTGCAGCGACGGCCCGAGCGACTGTCGTTCTCACCGGTGACGTGCACGTGGTGACGACGTCCGACCCGCGTATGGTCACGGCTGGGGTCACGCACTGATGGGGGTCGTTCGAAATCCGATCCTGCCAGGGTGCTTTCCTGACCCGTCGATCTGCCGAGTGGGCGAGGAGTATTTTCTCGTCACGTCGACGTTCGAGTATCTGCCGGGTCTCCCCGTGCAGCGCAGCCGCGATCTCAGCAACTGGGAACTGATCGGCCACGCGATCGATCGACCGGGGATGCTCGATATGAGTGGCATCATCTCGTCCGGCGGACTCTATGCTCCTACGTTGCGCTTCCACGACGGCGTGTTCTGGCTTGTCTGCACTCTGGTCGACCCGAATGACGACTCTCGTGGGGGCAACTTTCTGCTCACCGCGACCGACCCGGCCGGACCGTGGTCCGATCCGATCTGGGTGGATGTCGACGGCATCGATCCTTCGATCTTCTTCGATGACGACGGCCGCATCTGGATGCATGGCACGCGGCTGGCGCGCGAACCGCAGTGGTACCACCAGACCGAGGTCTGGCTTCGCGAGCTCGACCGCGAGACCCTGAAGCTCGTGGGGGAGGAGCACATCCTCTGGCACGGTGCTGTGATCGGAGCAGTCTGGGCCGAGGGTCCGCATCTGTACAAGATCGACGGCACTTACTACCTGCTGGCTTCCGAAGGGGGCACGGAGTTCCACCACGCGCTCTCCGTCGCCAGAGCGGATACGGTGACTGGACCATACATCGGCAACAAGGCGAACCCCGTGCTGACGCACCGCCATCTCGGACACGGTGCAGACATCGTCGGAGTCGGCCACGCGGACCTTGTGCAGGCCGTCGACGGAACGTGGTGGTCGGTGCTGTTGGCGATGCGCCCGTATGGCGGATACCACTACAACCTCGGCCGCGAGACCTTCCTCGTGCCGCTCTCGTGGGAGGAGGGCTGGCCAGTCTTCGCCCC